>JAABPS010000275.1 GCA_011391835.1 Desulfobacteraceae bacterium | reverse complement strand
TATTTCCGGTATTGAACAGGAACTATTCAATATATTGTTAGCAAAAATGTGGAAAAGGATGTCCCGGGGAATAAACCTATGCGCAAGGAGGAATTCCCAACCTTGTATAATAATCAACATTTTTTGATGAGGAGGAATTTATGTGGTTCAGAACTATTTGGTATGGTTTAATGTTGACATTTTGTGTGGTTTTCCTTTTTCAAGGATGTGTTTCAAAACATATTCCAAGTCCTGTCGCAGTAAATGTAGCCGGATTTAATATGTCTGATAAACCAACTCAAGTGAATCTTGTTAATGCTCAAACAAATTCTGATGATGTTATTTTCGGTTCATATGGAGTAGGGAAATTAGGAGGCGATTTAAAAACATGGACAGATGCCGCCATAAAAATGACTAAAAAATCTCTTGAAAAGAAAGGCGTGGAATTCTCATCTTCTGCATTAAAAACCCTCAAACTTTCTATAACAGAAGTTGTTGTAGATACGGCTGGAATTCCAATGGTAGCCTCATTGGCCCGTGTAAAAATTTCATTAGACGCTCAAACAGGTGCCGGGTATACCCATACATACACTGAAACTCAAAACGCCATGAATCCACCTTGGGCATCTGATGCAGCAATGAAAGCAGTCGTGGAGGCTTTGCTATCAGACAAAACCATTTTGGAATATTTACAGAAATAGCATTTATATTAGAGGGTGCATTATCTCTAACCAGATCAACGGAGCGGATTGCGCCTAATCGGCGCAACCGCTCATTTCATCGTTGAGCCTGTAGGAAAAGGGGTTAAACCCATTATTTTGGCATTTCACCGGCTTATAAGTATATGATTTTATTAAGCGGGATTTTTCACAAAATGATCAAATCAGACTTTTTCTACAGACTCGTTAGCCCAGAAATCAATAAACACCACAATGCACAGCGATAGGGAGATAACATTTTGCGCTACCTACAATTAATCAGATGCATAACGGTTTGTTTCGTATTGTTATCACATCAATTAGCTGACGCAGATTCCGGAGCTTCAAAGGAGAAGTGTCTAAAAGAAATGCATAATGTAAAACAGCGGTGCGAAAAAGAAATCGACACAAAAACAAAGCAATGCCTTGAAAAGTATGTGTCTACAATTTGCCAAGGATTAACAACAGGTCAAGGGGGCACACATCTGAGCGAGCGATGTACGCAGGAACTGCAAGCGGCTAGTCTATGTGTTCAAGACGCAACAAGTACCGATGCCTTCATGCGTTGTATAGCGGCTGGCTCTTCATCGGAATGCGGTGCGGATGTACGCCAGTTCATAGAAGCCGCAGGCTTATGCAAAGAAACACAATCAAGACTATGTGGTAATGCCATAGGCAGTTTGGAGATTCAAAAATGCATGAAGGGAAACCAAGCAGAGCTCATTAGTGCCTGTCACAAATCTAAAGATCAGCCCAAACGACCTACTGCCAAAGTCCGCCCAGAGGTTGCAAAGGCATGGAGTGAACTACAACCATTTAGCCCTTCAAATCCTGAGCTGGCCGCCTTTGGGAAATGGCACAATGCCGCCCTAATTGGCGACTATGAGGCTCTTAAGTCGTTCATGCCCGGAAGTATGCGCTCCTTCAGTTCTAACCCTGAACTGTTAAGAAGATACCTCAATGAATTATTAAGAATGACGCCAATAGAGTTGAAGATTGGTTCTATAAAGACATTGCCTACTGGTGCCAAGCAATTTAGAGCTGCGGGTTGTGTATTCATCCCACAGGCAGGTAAAGATATTCTTGTTCTTGCTGAGATAATTGTCGTTCAGGAAGACAACGAGTATAAAGTACTGGTAAGTGGTTGGGGGCCTCCATGGAACGAAATGTACGATAAATGCCCTATTTAGAGGCGGGCTAACGAACCGGCTTCACTCGAACCCCGCAAACAGCGCGGGCGGTGAGCCGAGCGTTGAGACTGTCGAAAAAGCCAAATAGTCGTTTTTTCTTGTTTGTAACAGGTTGAATTTACTATATGTGATTTTCTGAAAAAGAGCAAAAATGGACTTTTTCGACAGTCTCGTTAGAAATTGAATAGATTAATAATAAACTTTGAGATCAAGGTGATGTATGATTGATAACAATGAAAAGTTGATTACCCTTTTTGATGAAGTAAAGCTTCAAGCACAAATACTTGTACCCCTTATTAATGAGTTACGAATAGAACTTGGTAAGCAAAAAGCGGATGAATTAATAGGTAAAGTTATTCGCCCCTATGTGCGTTCAGTGTATCATAAGATAGGTGAACGAAAAACCGGAGAACCTTTTGAAAAGTGGGGAAAAGTGTGGGATGAGATACGCCCACGTATCGGGAATGATGTCGAGCGAGAATATATCAGAAATAACGATAGTGGTCGTGAATACAACGTCAAACGATGCAGATTCGCCGAGTTTTTTAAAGAAATCGGAGAACCTGAACTTGGTAAAATGCTAATGTGCGATTTCGATTATTACATTGCAGAAATTGGCGAACCTACTGTTGAACTTACCAGAACACAGACAATTATGGAAGGTGCTGATCACTGTGATTTTTGTTATCGTTTCAACAAGGAATAGAATTCGAAATTTCTAACATGCAATCGAGCACGATGCAACTAGTGCGTTGTGTGCGGCGAAATTTCGGTGCTATCTCAAATAGTTTGCATTTTTGAATATCGGTGCTGATACCCGTTGCCCGGCTCATTGCGCAGTACGCCTAAAATATCCTTTGACCAGCTGTATATAACTATGATATACATAATTTATGGTTAAACCAAGTAAAATACTATCAAATTGCACCGGCTTCGAGTGGGATCAGAGAAATATTACCAAGAATTGGGATAAGCATTCCGTTTCTGCTGGAGAATGTGAACAATTTTTTTTTAATAAACCGTTGATTGTAAAAAGGGACAGTGAACATTCCCAATTTGAAAATCGATATTACGTACTTGGTCGGACAAATATAGATCGATTGCTTTTTGCTGTATTTACCGTTCGAAACGAAAAAATCAGGATTATTTCCGCACGGGACATGACCGATTCGGAGATAGAAAGGTATAATAAATGAAAAAGAAAATACCCAAATTTAAAAATGAAGCTGAGGAGCGGCTTTTTTGGCTCAAACACGATTCATCAGAATATCTGGATTGGTCTGATGCCGAAGATACGCTTTTGCCAAAGTTGAAACCATCAACCAGATCAATATCCCTGCGTTTGCCTGAATCAATGATTGAAGAGTTGAAAGTGCTCGCAAACAAACGCGATGTTCCCTACCAGTCACTATTAAAAATATTTATTTCTGAAAAAATAGATGCTGAATTACGTCATTAATACAAAATGATTAATTGAAGCAGAACCTGTCACTGGTGCGGATGCAAAATGTCACACCGCACAGTTAAGCGTACGCATGGACACTTATTCTCGCTCGGGAGGAAAGGCCAATTTAACGGAGGATTTATGAACGATCCCTCAAAACGCAAAATATCAACCCCTGACGATATTCACCGGATTGCGACAGCCTTTCAGCAAAGCCGCGTTCTTTTAACCGCTGTTGAACTCGGTCTTTTTACGGCATTGGGAAACAAAAGCCTTTCATCTGAAAATATTGCCTCGAAGATCGGCACAGGCATCAGAGCTACCGACAGACTGCTGAATGCGCTGTGCGCCGCCGGCCTTATTGAAAAGAAAAAAGATCTCTTTTCAAACACTCCCGCTTCCGCAAAATATCTCGTCAAAGGCAAAAAAGAATACATGGCCGGACTTCTGCATACATCCGGCCTCTGGAAAACATGGAGCACACTCACGGAAGCGGTTAAAAAAGGTGGAAAAACCATTGCAGACCCGATTCAGAAAAGAAGCCCCGCCTGGTTTGAGTCGTTTATAGCAGCAATGCATTACAGGGCGACTACAGGGGCTCCCGGCCTGATAGCAAAACTTGATCTTTCAAAAACATCAAAAGTTCTTGATGTTGGAGGGGGCTCCGGAGCCTACGCAATGGCTTTCGTTAAAGCGAAGAAAGGCCTGACGGCAACCATATTCGATCTTCCGAATGTCGTCCCACTTGCCAGAAAATACGTTAACGCGGAAGGGCTCATTGACAGGATAAACATCACAGAAGGCGATTATAATAAAAACAGTTTCGGGAAAGGGTATGATCTTGTTTTCTTTTCGGCAATAATACACATAAATTCAACCCTTAAAAATCAGAGACTTATGGACAAAGCTGCAAAAGCGCTAAACTCCGGAGGGCAGGTGGTAATTCAGGATTTTATTATGGACAAAGATCGAATAACCCCGCCTTTCGGAGCCTTTTTTGCTTTAAATATGCTTGTCGGGACTGAAGATGGAGACACATATACTGAAGCAGAGGTCAAATCATGGCTCAAAAAATCAGGTTTTACAGACATCCGGAGGCTTGAGGGAGAAGGACCAG
>JAABPS010000274.1 GCA_011391835.1 Desulfobacteraceae bacterium | reverse complement strand
GTCGATCATTCTTTTCATGTCAACTGACATATTATGTGCGTGGGCAGTTAGTGCAACAAGTTCCTTGTTAATGAAGTCGAAAAGATAGTTACGTGCGGCAATTCTGATCCACATGTCCCAGTCTTCACAACTCTTCATGGATACATCAAAAAGTCCTGCGTCATCAAAGCACTTTTTTTTAATCATGACGGAGCTACTCCCGCCACCCAAATTATTTGCTTCGAGCAGTTGTTGAAGGACTTGGCCACGATAGGTAGGAGACGGGGCAGAAAAAGTGTAAAGGGATGATGTATTATTGAATATTTTCATTGAAGTATAGACAAGGCCTAAATTATCTGGGCCGTTTTGAAATACTTCAATTTGTGATTCGATCTTCTCAGGCATCCATGTGTCATCGCTATCAAGAAAGGCTAAATACATTCCCTTTGCTGCCTTAATACCGGTATTTCTAGTCCAACTAAGTCCGCGATTGACCTCATGCTGGATATATTTAATTCTTGGATCAATATATTGACCGATAATATCTTTTGTATCATCTGTCGAAGCGTCATCTACGATAATGATTTCATAGTCCTGATATGATTGGGAAAGGACGCTATTGACAGCGCACTCAATAAACCTGCCGTAATTATAAGTTGGTATAATGACACTTACAGATGGCATAATCCCTTATTTCTAATCATTTGGTTTTATTCTATTGACTTTAGCCTATTTAGCAACCTTTTCGGCAGGTAACAATAGACAAGCAATTTATAATTTTTGAAATAGTTGCTTTTGTAAGATAAACTTTTCAAAATATATTTTTTGGCAAGATCAGGGCAGTCTTGAAAGAAAAAATAATCTGCTGCCCAAAAAGAAAAGTCACTTTGCCTCTTACGGGTTTTGTTAATTAAACCTATATTTGATAAGTTTTGTGGTAAAAAACGCTCATCAATGTAACGGTTGATGACTTCTAATGCTTCTAATTTTGTCTGGATTGGATCACGAAATTCCCCGCCCTGGGGATTACGATAATAAAGGCCAAGATACTCATTGATATGAAAAAAATTACAAGATTCTGATATCCGCAACCAGAACTCGTGATCTCCGGCAACTTGTAATGATTCGTCGAAATAACCATATGAATTATGAACCAATCTCCTCCACATGGGAAAAGGTCCCGGCAGGCATTTAAACAGTAATTCATAACGATCATAGGCAGACCGATTTAAATATTCAGTATTCGAACTGTTCTCGAATGTTTCGTTCTCCTGATGCGTTATCCGATAACTGGGATATACAACATCAATATCGCCATTGCTCTCGAGAATGTTTGACATTATTTCAAATGCGTCTTTCCTGTGCCTATCATCTGCATTCGCATTGGTGATATATTTACCCGATGCTGCTTTAATTCCCCTGTTCCATGCCGCATAAATAGTTTCACGCTCTTGAGTTTTCAGATAAACAATATTTGTGTATCTGTCTTGAAATTTACTTATTATGATTTCTTCGTGTTGTTGTGAGCCACTGTTTACAATAATAATTTCAACTTTGTCTGCAATCGTCTGACTCTCGAGGTCTTCTATGCATCCTTCTATAAAACGTTCACAATTATAAACGGATACAATTGCCGAGACTAAATATTTACCGTCTTTAATAGAATTTCCATTTGTCGTCTGATCGATGTTTTTCATTTCAGACAATTAAAACTTATTTAATCTTAAGTTGATTTCTTCTGGGTGTTTGCTGGCAAGCAAATTTAAATATGGATAACTGTCTCGTATGGGATCCTGAATGATTCTCTTAAATTTTTCGTCATAAACGAACATTTGATAACCAAGTCCTTCAAGTTGATGATATAGTGTCTGGCATGATGTTCCTGCCGATTGACTGGCTTGGTCGGTAAACTCGACTTGAAGAACAGGCGCATCTTGTCTGCTGAATGTTTCAATGCCTCCAGAAAGAACATGGCTTTCCCATCCTTCGACATCGATTTTCATCAGGTTCACACGCCCCATGAGGTTATGCTCATGGCTAAAATCATCCCATGTAACCGCCATGACCGTCTCCGTGGAAAAAGAACGGCCAGCGGTGGGTTGTACAATGGAGTTCCATGCATCATAACCATCCAAAGACAGATTCATCTGAACCTGTCCAGGACGATCAGACAAGGCCATCTGGGAGTATTTTACATTATTGATCCGGTTTAACTCAACATTCCTGACCAATCGCTGGAATGTTTTCAAGCAGGGTTCAAATGAGTAAACTTTTCCGTTGTCGCCAACGCGGTGAGAGGCAATCAACGTGAATAGTCCGATATTGGCGCCTATATCGACAAAGATGTCTCTCGGCCTTAAGTAACTGTTGAGAAATTGCCGTTCACTCCATTCAAACTTGTCACAATAGATTAACCGGCAAAGGACGGAATCAAAATACAGATTGATTTTGATTTCTTTCTGGAGAGAAAAGGAAAAATATTCTTTTGGGCCTTTTTGACTATTCCACCAAGCCATGCGTCTGTGTCTGACATATTCATGCCACTCTTCTTTTATGCGCTTATGTAAAGAGCCCTGATAAAGGTGTACAAAAAAGCGATTGATTAGATAGGCTGTCTTGTTCATGTTATTCACGCACAAATATGCCATCAATTTGAAGAATTTGATGGCTTACACCCTGCATGGGGTTGATCAAGTATTGCAATTGAAATCCCTGATGAACCAATGTCTGATACACGGAATCTAATGTGGACGAGCCACGGTATAAAGCCTGTAAACTCAATTCACTGATAACGACCTTGCATGATTTTAAAGTCTCTTGGGCCCCCAGAAGAACTTCATTCTCGTATCCCTGGACATCCATTAAAATCAAATCGACGCCGGCCTTACATGGACTTTGACATTGTGCTGCCTGCCCAGAAATGAGTATTCTCGAAGCGCTATGGGTTCATAAGGCAGAAGGGAACTTGCTGGTGAAAATTCGTCCACCAACATCTGACGATATTCCTCTTTTGAACCAGCAGCTATATTTAAACAATGCATATTATTATGCGATTTTGTTTTCTAAGAAGAATTCCGAATGTCTGGGGTGCCGGTTCGAACAGGAAGAACTCACAACCAGGGAATACTTCGTTAAGAGCTAATGCTGTATTGCCCTCATTCGCACCCACATAGGCAATATTATTAATTTTATGCCGATTAAATATGGTGTGAAATTGAATCCATGTTTTCTTACCGGACGAAGACAATGTCCGCCAAGATTCACCTTGTGGGTAGTGTTTTAAAAGATATTCGTTTATCTCCTGTTCGGGTCCTGGAACGTATTCAACAGGAGATATGCGGTTTAGTAGTTTAAAAGCGAAGCTCCCGTCTTGAACAGATTTTATTACTCTGGATAAAAGATTCATCTTTTTAGGTAACTTTCTCCCATTTCAAAATCGGGGTTATTATTCCAGGTCTGCTTCGGCTGTCCAAGGCACTCCAAAATGGTGAAACTCCGTGATCCAGAACAACTTCGAACCGCACCACTGGATCAAGATGAACGATCCAGTTGAGATTGTGCAATCCTATCCTGGGAGAAAGATTATAAACACCTCCGTTCAAAAAACCGCTCGGGATGATGCAGCGCCAAAGATTATTCCCTTGTCTTATCTTCGGCCAGTTTTCAGGAAGCATATCAGTCTGGTAGCTTCTTAAAATAGTCTCGCCGTTAGAATTTAACAGATCGAATCCGACGCAAAGCGCTGAGTGGATATTTGTTACAGTGAAATTCATCTCAATACAAATATCATTACGGCTCTGACAGATTCCGCAGGCAACTCTATTTGAATTAACGACACCTATAGATTTAAGTCTGAATTCTTCATTTCCAGGCGCTGTTTCATCGTTCCAAACCATTATCGAAGCCATTTTCCCCGAATCTGAAAGATACCCTGAAACAACAGACTTCGAATCTCCGGTAAGTACGATACGACCGGATTCCAGTTGAACAGCTTCTTTACACAGCGACTGCACGGCTGCCATATTATGACTCACAAACAAAATGGTTCGCCCTCCTTTTGCGACATCTCCCATCTTACCCAAGCACTTCTTTTGAAACGCCGCATCTCCCACCGCCAGAACCTCGTCCACCAGCAATATCTCAGGCTCCAGATGGGCCGCCACGGAGAAAGCCAAGCGCATGTACATACCACTGGAGTAATGTTTGACAGGGGTATTGATGAATTTTTCCATTTCGGCAAAAGAGACGATTTCGTCAAATTTATTGCTTATTTCCCTGCTGCTCATCCCGAGGATGGTACCGCTGAGGTAAATGTTTTCCTCGCCGGTAAGTTCGGAATGAAAGCCTGTACCGACTTCCAGAAGTGATCCGACCCTTCCTCTTAAAGTAATTCTGCCCTCGGTAGGCTCTGTAATTCTGGCAAGAATTTTCAATAACGTGCTTTTCCCGGCGCCGTTGCGGC
>JAABPS010000273.1 GCA_011391835.1 Desulfobacteraceae bacterium | reverse complement strand
TGTCCGGCCGCTCATAATCAACAAACGAATGAGAGAAACCTGCCCAGGCCACCATTCCGCGGAGATAACGTGATCGTTCGGGCATTGCTTTTAATATGGAAAGCACTTTTTGGTCTATCAGTCTGAAATCCCCAACATTTTTAGGCATATCAATGTCAGATGTTTTCCCAAGCACAAAGTAGTAGGCCATGGAAGCATATCTCTTGATCAGGCTGTCTTTTCGATAGTTGCTGCGCCGGGCATAAACGATGTCGTAGCCTTCCTCCCATTTTCTGCAAAGCTGCGGTATAAGTTCCGGGGGATCCTGGAGATCACAATCGATCGAAATGATCGCCTTTCCTGATGCATGATCAAGTCCGGCGGTAAGCGCGGCCTGATGTCCGAAATTCCTGCTCAGACTTATGTATTTCACATGAACATCTTTTTCTGAAAGTGTCCGGAGGGCGTCAAGGGTGCCGTCGGTACTCCCGTCATTGACGAAGATGAGTTCCCACGATTGTCCCAATGAATCCATTATCAATCGAGCTCTTTCATAAAATGCATTGATATTATCTTCTTCGTTAAACGCCGGAACAACGACGGAGAAAAACACACTGTCAGCCATCAATATTTTTTCCTGTACGGTTTTCATGGCAGTGTCCATAATCCTATTTCCATATCTTGTCAAGGTTTGAGCAATTGAACAAAATATTTAGCTGCAAATCAAGGTGTCCTTCAATAAGCAGGATTACGCTGCTTTCTGCTCCATGAACTCAACAGCCATACATTCCAAAGAAAGGCTCGATGGTCCATGCGGCATGCCGAATGATCCGCAGCCAGACCGTCAATATATGGGGCATGAAGATAAGGTAGCGTTACTTTATTTTCAAGGGAGAGGCTGCCTTCCTTAAACCACCGGCCGATGGGCACTCCGAATCCCTTCTTGGCGCGATATAGGATTTCATGCGGGAGAATTGGTTCCAGAGCCTTCTTTAAAATATATTTAGTCTGGCCATTTCGATATTTATAATCATGCGGTATTTTTCTGACAAAGTCGACAAGATCTATATCGAGAAAAGGAGCCCTCACCTCCAGCGAATTCATCATGCTGGCCCGGTCAGCCTTTACGAGAATATCATCTTGCAGATAGATTTTCGTATAGAACTGCAGGGTTTTATCAACCAGGTTCTCCTGCCGGCAGGCATCCCACTGTTCAATCGCTTCGGCATACACATCCTCGATATCAGTAGGCTCCCTGAAAAGTTCTTCCATATCCCTCGGATCGAGCGGCCCCAGCCAGATGGAATTCCAGAGAGGCCGGGGGTAGGAAAGACCTCTAAGGGTTCGCTTGAGGCGGAAATCGAGACTCATATTTCCGTGTGTCGAAGGAATCGCTGCCGCCACCATTCGGATTGCCTGATGCACCGGCTTGGGAACGATGCGATCATACCATTTTGCCATTTCGAGAGCTCTGAAGGGATCATAGCCTGCAAAGAGCTCGTCTCCGCCGTCACCTGCCAGCGCCACCGTCACATGCTTTCTGGTTTCCCGGCATAGTAGATAGGTGGGCATCAGCGAGCTGTCACCCATCGGTTCATCGAGCTTGCCGATAATCTCAGGCAGAAGCTCCCGGGCCCGCTCCATAGAGAGAATTTCCTCATAATGCTCAGTGTTGCATCGCTTGGCGATGATTCGGGCATATTTTGTTTCATCGAAATCCGCCTCTTCAAAACCGATGCAAAAGCTTTTCATGCGCACCTGTCCGGCAACTTCAGCCGCTAAGGCCGTGATTGCCGATGAATCGATTCCACCGCTTAGAAATACTCCCAGTGGAACATCAGACATAATGCGTCTTCTCACCGATTTTCTCAGAAGTTCCAGGAGCTCATTCCCCCACTCTTCTTCCGGGTTGACCGGTATATGCTCAAAAGGTTCTATAATAAAATCCCAGTATTTGGATACCAGGCAGGCCATGTCATCTATTTTCAGCAGCAGATTATGACCGCCTGGCAACTTGAATATCTGCCGGTAAAGTGTGGAAGGCGCCGGAATATAACCATAGGCAAAATACTTTTTTAGGCTTCTTTCGTGAATGTTGGTCGCTATCTTCGGATGCCGGATCAGGGCGCTCAGCTCGGAAGCGAATACAAAAGTCCCGTTTTGCAGGGAATAAAACAGGGGTTTTTTTCCGAAACGGTCCCGGCTGAGAAATAGCTCCCGACACTTACGGTCGTAAATGGCAAAAGCCCACATGCCGTTTAGATGGGACGGCATATCCCGGCCCCACTGCCTGTAACCGTGGAGCAACACTTCAGTATCGGAATGGTCCGTGAGGAAATGGTGCCCTGCCTCAATCAACTCCTCCCGAAGCTCCAGGTGATTGTATATCTCCCCGTTGAAGGTGATCCCCAGAGTGCCGTCTATAGTCCACATGGGTTGAGCTCCGCCGCTCAGATCTATTATGGAAAGACGACGGTGTCCCAGATAGACAGCCTCACGTTCATTATGCCACACCCCACCGGCGTCAGGCCCTCGATGGACAATGGCCTGGTTCATGGACGATAGGATATCCACATCGCCGGCGCCGGTAAAACCGCAAATTCCACACATAATTCTTTATGCTCCGAATGAGGGCATGTATTAATCAGATAAAACGCTTGCCATAAGATTCACAACAGGAGAGCTTTGAACCGAAACAGCGAGCAATAACCCCGTCTGCTCTGCGGCGGGTTAGCGAGCGAATTAAAAACAGATTATATTCCTTACGGTGAAGATTCCCCGACCACTCTGCGACGGGGAGCTTCAATAACTTCTGAGGTAATTGCAAAAGTACTAAAAAGAGAAGAATTTGTCATTCCCACGAAAGTGGGGCACGTAGTGAAGTACAGCGCTATCCAGTCTTTTCAATATATTGCAATAATTTCTGGATTCCCGTTTGCACGGGAATGACGATTTTCGTAATTGCCTCTTCTAATTGATTTTTTGTACCATTTTAAGAGCAGTAAACAGAAAAGACCAGACGCTGAGAATAAAGAAAATCAGACTAAACACTGGTATAACTCTTGCGCGGAACAAGGTTGGCATCTTCGTCAGGCCGATGATCAACATTGGAATCATCGGGAAAAGATAACGTCCCTGAGGCTGATAGTCATACACCCAGGATTGATAAACCGACTGACCGATCGCAAGGCCAATAAAAAACATTACAAACAATATAAAAATCACATCCTGAATTGGAACAGAGAGGATTATACAAAAGAAAACCAGAATGAAAAAAAGGCCCAGCATATAGGTCACAGCCTGATAATAATATCCGTCGGAATGAATATCCATGTTTCCATAGAGGCCGAATAAACTCTTAAAAGACATGGTGCGCCACTCCGGATTCTGGAAGAGGAGTTGCTTAAGGGATACTCCCTTCTCCCTGAGACGCAATCCGGGGTAGCTGGAAGATATTTCATTCCGCATCGTGCTGGGCTTGAATTCACGCTGTGCATGATATTCAGCCACGGCCAGGATCTTGTCCCGCTTTTTGAAATCATTGACATATTGATCATATATCAAGGGCGGCAGCGAAACGCATAAAGCAATACCGGCGACAAAGATCCCTTTTTTAATATAGAGGCGGATTCTATCCGGCGCGAAACACAAACACTCCTGTCCTGAAAAGAAACGCCAGGTAATGACAAAGAGAATAAAGACAATATATACATAATAGTTCATTTTTGACAGCAGCGTCAATCCTACGAGAACACCTAATATCAGGCCTCCGGATCTTTTATCTCCGGGGCCGGAACTGTCCAGGTATTGGTTCGTCAGAGAATCGGTATCAATTAGCTGCCATGAGATCAGCATAGAAAGAAAAAACGCGAAGGCATCACCATTGAAATAAGAAAAAATATACCATATCTGAGGACTGATAACCAAAGCCAGTACAAGTAATGGAGCCCTGCGCGTTTTAAACACAACAATCAAGCCAAGAAATAAAAACAATAATGAATTGAATATCCGTACTCTCAGGTAATGGTCGTTTATGAATACTGATAAAATTGAGGAAACCTTACCTGCAAACCAGTAGACGATGTCAATTCGAAATAAATAACTGATACCCCAACCACCTACGGTCTTCAATACTTCAGGATCATCAACTGCTCCGGGCAACCAGGAATCGATATAGTAACCCGCAGACAATATATGCGACCATTCATCAGGGTGGCCGTTTCTGCCGCTGACAAAAACCATCGCCATAATCAGTCCAAAAATGCAACCCACATAAATTATCGGTAATTTCTCCTGGATAAAAGCGCCGTCAATAAAGTTATATATTTTCTCTTTCTTTGTTTTCCATATGCAGATGCCGGTTACAAGAAGCGCAAATATTACAGACAATTCTATTAATGTTATAATGATCGTATTAAAAAGGGGAAGAGTATGACTTTGCTTAACCCACTCGTCATCAATCATGA
>JAABPS010000272.1 GCA_011391835.1 Desulfobacteraceae bacterium | reverse complement strand
CGAAGAGCATGCTTCCGATGGGAATGGTTTCCGGGATAGGCTCTTCGGTTCCGTCAGTAGCCATAAATTCAGCGGCGAATTCGCGTGTTCCAAGATAAGGCCTGCGCCAGCACTGACCTTTTTTAACACGACGGGGAAACATTCCCTCTTTCCCGGTTTCCATTCCTATGTATTTTTCAGGCCTGTTATTAACGGATGTTTGTTTTTGATAAATGGACGCTTCAATGATGTAAGCCACATCTTTTAAAACCACGCTGTTGCGCTGAGCGCGTTTTTCCTCTATTAAAATCGGATTACGGCCTTGTTTCATATTGATTTCGTTGCGTTTAATAGTGGCGAATTTGATAGGCTTTAAAACCAAAATTCTTCTGACATACCATTGAAACTCAGGCTTCCATAAAATCGAATCCAGTATCCCCCGTGCTGCTGATGGCGTCATACAGGGATACGTCATGCGCTCGACCTTCAGATCCGGCCTTGTAAAGCATGCAAAATCGCCGGTCACTTTAACTCTTACAATTCGACTATCAAGCATATGCACCTCCTGATTATACGACTAATTTATCCGCCTCTATGGGAGCCACTGAAATGCCTGTTTCAGAATCATAGTTCCCGTACCAGACCGTAAATCCATGAGGCGTTATTTTACACATATCCTTATTATTTATTATAAAGTTCTGATAAACCTGAACCGTAAAAACCTGCATATTTCTATAATCACTCCGCGATAAAAATTCCTTATGTTCAAGCGAATGAAACAACCGCCTGCTTTCATCGCTGAAGTTATAAATATAAAGCCCTTCAGTAACCTTCTGTATTATATAGTAACTGTCTTTTACTGTCTTGAAATTAAACTGCTTGCGGGCGTCATTAATATTGTATCTATCGGGATCAATATATAGCTTTATTACTTGAGCATAGTATTTATTGAATATCTTGTGCCCATGTAATTGGTTTATATCTGGTTTAATCAATTCTTCCGCATGACCTGCACAAGCGGCATATGTCTTGTCCGGCATACCGCTGTCCTGCAATTTAAACAAAAAAACGTTTCCGCCCCTCTCACCCAAAATGCCTTCACGATTACACCGACCAGCAGACTGGATAACCGCCTCAAGCGGAGCCATAGCCCGAAACACAACCGGAAAATCAAAATCAACACCAGCTTCGATAAGCTGTGTGGAAACTACCAATATGTTTTTCTTTGCTTCCAAGTCATCCCTGATTTTTTTGATCACATCTTTTCGGTGCGATGGACACATTGCCGTTGAAAGATGATACTTCCTTTCCCAATTGTTTTCATTTCGCGCACAGTTATAAAATTCCAACGCCGCCTTTTTTGTATTAAATATGACCAGCGTTGAACCTCCCACCCGCATTACAGACTCAAGCAACCCGCTGTAATCTAAAGGATTCAAACTGTTCAACAACTGATATTCAACGCGTTTTGTTTTCCTGTAAAGTTCCGATGGGTCGTCAACTAATGGATAAATTGTGTTTATACCGTCAAATCCCTCTCTCTTTTCAAATGCCGGCTGGGTTGCCGTGCAGAACAAAAACGATGCTTTCATAACGGCCTGAACATCCTGCAACATTCGGAGCGTGGGCAATATCACTTCCTTTGGAAGGGTCTGAACCTCATCGAATATCACCACGGATTCAGCAATGTTATGGTTTTTTCTGCATTGAGACGGCCTGTTGCTGAACAGAGATTCAAAAAACTGAACAGTTGTCGTTACAATGACCGGATAATCCCAATTTTCACATGCCAGTTTTTTCCGCTGCTCAGTCGGTGTGTAATTTTCTTTATCCTCATACTCACCTTCATTGTAAGCTGAATGATGTTCAAGAACCAATTCTTCACCAAAGATAGTTTTCAGGATTTGGGCAGTCTGATCTATAATATTTATATAAGGAAGGACTATGATTATTCGTTTTAAATTATTTGTTTTTGCATGCCTTAATGCCCACGCCACTGATGTTAGAGTTTTACCCATCCCTGTCGGAAGGGCTAACGAATAAAATCCGCAAAGCATATCCGCTTTTTGCAAAGCCTGATTCCGAACGCTATTTCTCAAGTGATTAATCTCGCCGTCTTTTGGTTTTTGGGATAATTCATGTTCCAATTTTTTTATCATGTCGTCTATCGGCAGACTTATTTGATGCCGCAATTCAGAATTGAATTTATCAAAATGTTCTTCCGTAGAAAGCCAGTCGCTATCGGTTAGAGCGCTGAAAAGATATCTGATAAAAACTTCCCGGTGTGATTTCTCAGTGAATGGCAAAGAATCAGGCATTATTATATCAGCCTCGTTTATTCCCACATCATCAAGAAATGTTTGTTTAATATTTTCAAAGCTGGAAACTTCTTTACGGATAAAAGGCTCGGTATCACTTTTCCATGCTGCGCTGTCCGGCAACCCTTTATGATGCCCGTCAATAGCAAAGGACGCCTCAATTATTCTGCAAAGCCTGACATACCCTGCGCCCCATGAAGCATGTGGAACACTACCGCGCCTTCCGCCATTTTCAAGATAGTTTTGAAATTCGAGCTGATATTTACCGAAATCGTGCAATAAACCGGCTATTTTGAAAATCAACTTATATTTTTCTTCAGCGGCAAAGGACTCTGCAAGTTTTGCGGTTTGATGAAGATGCTTTGATAAACTGTGTTTCTCGTGATAATTGTTCTCAGAATGAGCATAATATTTCATAGGAGCACCTTGAAGACATTCAGGCGTATCAAACCATAACCCGATCGATGTTCCCGTCTCCCAACCTAAATGCCTGCGCAGAAGAACGAGTAGCATCTGGGATATTCTCTAATTGCGGAATAGAATACCCGCTCTGATCTGAGGTTCTTGGGGTAATTGTTATATATCAATTAAAATAGAAACAGTACATCGTTGATTTGTGAAAACAGGAGATGGGAACCGTGTCTGTGTGCCGGTGGAGAAGAGAAGCAGAGTAGAATACCGAACAGATTTCCGGGAGAATTACTTCTTCATCCGAGTTCCGAAATCCATCATCCTGATCCACTCAAATCAAAATATCCCGACGAGAACTATTGGGAGTATCTGGCCGCATACTATGCCACAAGTTAAAATAAATGAAAAGTGCAAAGATTGGGCTGGAGCCATCATGCCGAATTACTTCTTCCGGACTTCTTCTTTTGTAGCTCGCTCAATGTCTGCCAGAGTGCTTCAACCTGTTCCCGGGTATCTTCAAGCGAGTTGTCATTGCGGATAACAAAATCAGCAAACTTTATCTTTTGATCGATGGGCAGTTGGGATAAAAGTATATTTGCCGCCTGCCCTTTGCTTAGTTTATCTCGCAATACGAGCCGTTTAATCTGGACTTCGGGGGGCGCGTACACGACAATTACTTTGTCAAACATCTTCTGCATATTTCCTTCAATGAGCAGAGGGACAACTGCCTGGATAATGGCCTCGGGATCTTTCTCGATGACTTCTTCCACACGCCTGACGAACTCAGCTCCGATTTCAGGGTGGGTAAAGCGTTCCAGCGTTTTACGTTTCTCCGCATCCTTAAACACAATATCAGAGAGTTTTTTCCGATCAAGGGTATTGTCCTGCATCAGAACCTGTTCACCAAAATATTCAACAATATGCTTCCACGCAGGCTTGCCCGGTTCAACCACCTCCCGTGCGAGAATATCAAAATCAATGGTTTTGGCGCCCAGAGCCCCCAGCATGCCAGACACAACCGTTTTGCCGCTGGCAATTCCCCCTGTCACACCCAGCAGAAGGCATCGTTTATTTTCTGTTATCTTTTTCATATAGCGCTTCCCCTGTTTACTTCCCTTTAAACTGCGGCTTGCGCTTTTCCTTAAACGCCCGGGGACCCTCCCTGGCATCTTCAGTCAGAAACACGGGCAGGGCATGATTCATTTCGTTTGCAAGAGCCCTGGGCAGGGTCAGGCCAATATTGGAAAGAACCGCTTTTTTTATGGCAGATACTGCCAGCGGGCCGTTTGCTGCAATAATTCGGGCAAATCGTTCTGCTTCGTTCATCACCTGGGAAGGAGGAACCACCCGGTTTAAAAAACCATAGCGATACGCTTCATCAGCCATAATGAGTTCTCCGGTCAATAGCATCTCCATGGCTTTGGCATAAGGCATCTGCTGGGGAAGCCGGACACTCGATCCGCCGGCTGGGAATATCGACCATTTGACTTCCTGAAGACCAAACCGTGCGCTTTGCGCACTAACCCGGATATCCGCAGCATACAAAAGCTCAAACCCTCCGGCAATCGCATCACCATTGACCGCAGCAATAACCGGTTTGTAAAGTTCAAAGTCTCTTAGAAGGGCTTTTTGCGCAAGCGTTGAATCATCAAACACTTTTTTATCCGCCTCTGTTTCGGGTTTTTTCGCGCCTGTAAACAGGGGAATGAGCTTTGCAAGATCAGCTCCGGAGCAGAATGTCTTTTCACCG
>JAABPS010000271.1 GCA_011391835.1 Desulfobacteraceae bacterium | reverse complement strand
ATCGGGGCCGGCCCTTGAAAAGGGGGGCGATTTAATCGGCATTTTGACCAATCTGGAGGAGGGGGATATCTTCTTTATTGATGAGATACATCGGATACCGAAACCTGTAGAAGAGTTTCTGTATCCGGCCATGGAAGATTTTGCGGTTAACTTTGTCTTTGATAAGGGGATACACGCACGGAGCCACAAATACCGATTGAAACGCTTTGCACTTGTGGGAGCCACGACACGGATCGGGCTTTTGTCTTCACCGCTTCGGGATCGATTCGGCATCCTCAGGCGGCTTGATTTTTATACGGAACAGGAATTAGTAGAAATAGCCAGGCGATCTGCCTGTCTGCTGGGTGTTGATATTGATGACGCGGGAGCGTACGAACTTGCAAAACGGTCACGGGGTACGCCACGAATTACCAACAGGCTGCTGAAACGGGTTCGAGATTACAGCCAGGTTCGGGCAGACGGAACAATTACAGAAAAAACAGTGGAAGAGGCTTTATCGCTGGAAGAGGTTGATGAGAAGGGATTAACCAAGCTCGACAGACAGTATTTGAAAACCGTGATTGAGTTCTATCATGGCGGTCCGGTAGGTATAGAGGCGATATCTGCAACACTTCAGGAAGAGGCAGATACGCTGGTTGATGTCGTTGAGCCGTATCTCTTAAAGATCGGGATGATTAACCGAACTTCATCCGGCAGAAGGGCATCTGAATCGGCATACAGGCACCTAGGGTTTGATATACAGGAATAAAATCCTTTTATGAACTGGTATCTTCGCAATGTCTATTATTACGTTGACGACTGATTTTGGGATTGAGGATGAGTATGCCGGTGTCATGAAAGGCGTCATTCTTGGCATCAACCCGAACGTGACCATTGTTGATATTACGCATCATATCCCTCCTCAGGGCGTGATTCAAGCCGCATATACGATAAAGGCTTCCTATCACTATTTTCCTCCCGGTACGGTTCATATCGTTGTTGTCGATCCAGGCGTGGGAAGTGAGCGCCCTATTCTTGCTCTGGAGAAACAGGGGCATCGTTTCCTTGCGCCAGACAATGGAGTATTGAGCCTGCTGCTTGACGATATGGATGTGGATTCAATGGTTTATGTTACAAACAGCCGTTATTTTTTAAGATCCATCAGTCAGACCTTTCACGGCCGTGATATTTTTGCGCCCATTGGTGCATACATGGCGCTGGGGATGGAACTTAAAGATTTCGGTGACCGGATTGGAAAAGATAAGGTTGTACGGCTGGCTATCCATACGCCTGTCCCGACGAAAGATGGAATAACCGGGCAGGTTATTTCCATAGACCGTTTTGGCAATTTAATTTCAAACATCAGCGAAGAGTATCTGGCAAGCATGTGCCCGAAAGAAAAAATTAGTTGTATTGAAATTAGAATAGGGCAACGAAAGATCACCGGGCTGTCACAGAGCTATGAAGCGAATAAGGGTTCGGAGCTACTTGCTATTATCGGGAGCCGCGGTACTATTGAAATTGCTGTCAACAGGGGAAGTGCTCAAAAATATCTTATGGCTGAGAAAGGGGATACTATTGAGGTTCGGATGTAGCTTCCGTATTTTATCAATATGGAACCAGTTATTTTTTTATATACTCCTTGAATTCTATGCATAGTATGGTAAGAGTATAGCCGCATGATTATTTTGCGTAAAGGATGAATTTAATTATCAGGCAAGAAAGAAGCAGTTGGCCTGAGCATTTCAATTTAATAATGCAACAAAGTGATGGCAACCCATGATAAAGTTTGAAAAACTAGCAACTATAGTTGAGTTTATGAAGCCTTCCAATAAAGCGAAGCATAAGACGATGGTGCTTATCGGATCCCACGGTGAAGTTATATCGATACGAAGGTTTCTCGGATTGGCAATCGCCACTACAGTGATATCTATTATTACTGTGGTTATGATTATTTTTCTTCTGTACACCAGCAGCGGACTACGAAAAGAGAACCGAGAGATCACCGAAGCATTCACTGAATTGCAGCTGAAAATCAAGGATTTAAAACATGAAAATGATATTCTCATGGCGAGGCTCGTTTCAGAAGCAGAAGGAGGACCGGGAAAAACCCAGCCGCAGAAATTACCCTCTGGAACACCTCCGGATGACAGCTCGTATTATGATTCCGTAAATCAGATAGATATTGAGGAAGAAATTAAGAACGCGGGCCAGCAGTCGGGGGGAAAGCTGTCTGTTAAGGAGTCTATTGAAGTGGAGAATCTTATTGCTACCCATGAATCAAATACCAAAACACTTCAGGTAAGATTTGATTTGAGAAACGCTGACCCTAACTTGAATCCTGTTTCAGGCCGTACGGTGGTTATACTGAAAACAGGCGATCAGAATCAAAATAACTGGCTGACATTGCCTTTTGTTCCTCTTATTTCCGGTAAACCTGCAAGTACAACGACGGGCCGGACATTTTTAATTTCACGGTTTAAGACCGTAAAGTTTTCTATTGCCGGCCAGACAAATCTGAATCGATTTACTACTGCGACTGTATTTGTCTTCTCAAAAGAGGGGAATACACTGGTGGAAAAGGATTTTAAGGTAGAAGTAAAAGAGGTGATGGCTTCAGCGGCACCTCCAGATTCTGAGTAAAATGGATCAAAAATTAACGGAAATACTTTTTAGGAGATAAACGGTGACAAATAAATCGGATGGGTTTTCAGTGATAGATTCTGATATGGCTGTGGAAGGGGTTATTGTCTGCAATGGGCAACTGGTTGTCAGAGGATCAATAAAAGGATCAATTCAAGCCGGAGGCCTTGTTGTCGGCGATAAAGGTGCTGTGACTGCGGATGTAAAAACAAAAAGCATGGTTATCGGTGGGGATTTTGAAGGGAATGTTACTGCCGAAGAGGAAGTGACCATACTCGCTACCGGGAATTGCAGCGGAAAAGTTGAGTGTAAGAATCTGGTGATTGAAGCTGGAGGTATAATCAATGCTGAAGTAAATTGTACACTTGTGAAGGAATTAATGCCGGAGGGTAGCCCCTCTGTTCCTCTTGAGAAAAAACAAAACCTGCTAAAAGATAAGGCGCAAGCTTATCTTTCTTCCTTTTTCCATTTGAATACTGCAAAGAGCGGGAAATGATCTGACGGGTAGATACCATTTATCTTTCCATGGATTACTTTGCTCTCTTTTGGGGAGAGTCCTCCGCAATAAAGAATCCAATCAATGTGATCCCCCTTTTTATCATCGTTAAATCCATGAAACGTGCCCGGAAAAGGCTTTGTGAATGCATTGGCAAATAATTTTTTCCCGTTATTTTTATCCCTGGTTTTTTGTCCGGTAAATACGTTATAGCAGGGACTCTCAGGAGTAGCGTTAAAGTCTCCCATGAGAATTCCGGGCATTTCGGATGAGATCTCCGATATCCGTTTCATAATCAGTTCTGCACTTTGGGTCTGAACGATACTGTCGAAGTCAAAATGGGTATTGACAACCAGCAGCCGACGATCGGCGCGTTGAAAAATTCCCAGAGTACACTGTCGTGGCCAGCGGCTTTTTTTAAATTGGCTTGGGATATCCGGTGTTGGGCTCAGATAGAAATGGTCGCGATAAACACACTCCCATTTCCTATTATAGAAGATGATATTGTTTTGCCAGAATGATGGCGCGGGCTGCCGTTCACCGATGCAGGTGTATTCAGGAAGTATTTTTTTCAGAAAATCGGATTGAAAATTATTCACCTCCTGGAATCCAATAAAGTCAGCTCGATATCTTTTTAATAGCACGGGGAAGGAATTTTTTCTGTACTCCCAGCTGTTTGGGCCGTCATCTGCAAGGCCAAACCGCAGATTAAGAGATACTACCAAAAAACGGTCGAATGGCTTTACATTGTTCCTTACTGGGCAGGTCTGGTTCATTTTTCTATTTTCGACCGTTGCCCTGCTTCAAATAATTTTTGAAATTTTGAGAGGTTAACGGAAAGATCCTTAAAATTATTGAATGTGACATCATTAAACGGGAGGTTTAATTTCTGCTTTATGATATCAAACAGTTCAAGATAATTCAGCAGAATCCTCTTTTCCCAGTTTAGGGACATGGAATCTGCCAGGTATCTGATATCTTGCATGTCGCCCTCGATTTCAATGAAATCACCAAACGGCATTTGATCAATGCATACAGTTGTTTTGTTGATGATAAAGGTTTCGCGCCACTTTTCATATATCTGTTTTGGATGGAACCCAAGAGATTCGAGTATGCCTGTCATTGTATTAAAGTCGCTGACTTCAACTTCAAGTTCTTTGTGTATTTTAAACTGATCACTTTTAACGGAGGATTTTGCCTTGTACGTCAGGAGGGTCTTTGCGTCCTTTCGTAGCCTGAGGAGCGATTGGTTGTTCAATAATGTGTTCTTGGCATCGTCAAATCGTATGTTTGATTCAAAGAAGCGACCCGTGCAAACAGCCCCATATTGTATCAAATATTCCCGCATGG
>JAABPS010000270.1 GCA_011391835.1 Desulfobacteraceae bacterium | reverse complement strand
CCACTGCGGACGCTTTTGGAATTTTTGCGCGTCGAGCGATGACCCGAGATTCTTCCGGTATAAGGGTAAGATATAGAGCCAGCTCCGCTTCTTCTGGTGTAAAGATCCGGCGCAAGATCCTCAATTCTACTCCGCTCGCTGTAGATGGAAATCCGCCAGGAAGGTCATCCAGGTGTTCAGCCAGTTTCTTGAAAACGTCCTTCTCCATGGAACCCTCCATTTTTTTTACAACAAGGGACATCGGTTTTTCACTGCTTCTGCATGAGGGAATATATAGTGGATGTATTAAACATTTAAACTTGTATAATGCCCGGTGATATCTACCCTTATTTGCTTAATAATAAAAATGTTTATAAGTGATTCCTGAGAAGTAACTCTGGAATATTAAAGCAGAGTTACTTCTCAGGAATCGTAATGTAATATGCCCCCTATACCTATTCTTTATTATTTAATAACTCCAATATTCTGCCTATTTCTTTGACGGCGTCTTTTTTGATGTTGTGTTCCCAAATTCTCAGTACTGACCATCCCTTGCGGCGCAACCATTTAGTATATTTTTTATCTCTGGATCTATTGGTTTCTATCTTTTTGCGCCAGAAATCATTTTT
This sequence comes from Desulfobacteraceae bacterium, assembly GCA_011391835.1. Classification (GTDB taxonomy): domain Bacteria; phylum Desulfobacterota; class Desulfobacteria; order Desulfobacterales; family JAABPS01; genus JAABPS01. The sequence goes on along the minus strand of JAABPS010000270.1, from coordinate 3,869 downwards.
AAGCAGATGTATCCATCTTGAGTATTGCCAGCCATGCCAAAAATCGCTGTCCAAAAAAACACATAATTTATATCTCTCAAAAACTATATCAGGCTTTCCTTTTATTTCCTTTACATTTAATCTATATTTTTTCTTAGTACGTGTTTTTAGTTTATCTATGAAATCAGTTTCAAATTTTGTACCTCTTGCCCGAATTTTTGACATTACAGACGAGCGTTTTGCTTTTGAAATTTTGTCTGGTTCCCGCTTTTTGCTAAGGTTTCGTCCAAGGTAATTGTTTGTTTTTCCTTTTGGCATTATTTATCAAGCCCATATTTCGCTAAACGTTCTCTAACTTCAAAAGGGCAATCCTTGTCAGAGAAAGATATTCCCAGTAAATGAATTATAAACTTCTCCGAGTCATAAACTAGTTGGCTTGAAAATGAGATTATTTTTTTAGTCCATTCTGATATTATCTGATCATTAGTTGGTTCAAATGGTAAATCCCAATAGTATTTGGCCTCTTCTGGAGCTATTTTTTTTACAGCTACAATTATTTCAGAAGCGTTGTTTTTCAGATGCAAGAAGACTCTTGGCAGAGATTTGTACACATTCTTTCCAACCTCAAGATCAACCTTGCCGCCAGCTGAAAATCTATCCCTTAAGGATGAGTCGACTATGCCATGACGTGCCGCAAGCCACGATGCTAAATTCTGATATTTTGAACTACTTCGCCCGAATATCTCAGGAAATCGTGCCATTGCCTCATTTCTCAAAAATACTTGCTCTTCCACAGACAAATTACTCCAAAGCGAGACCGTTGGTTTTAGAAGAACTTCAGGTGTTTCTCCGCTATCCATCCACCAAGGTTCTTCGCCACGTTTTGATATTGAACGGTAGTATGAAACTATTGGTTTTATCGGGTTATCTATCGATCTTAATACATCGTAACTCATTCCAATTTTATCAAAAATACTTTTGCCCAAATTTAATTCCATATCTATCAAATAACGTGGGGAGTGAGTTACAGCAATATCATAGAGGCATTCTTGGTAAAGGCGATATTTGAATCCTATGGGGTCGGTTAGTTTAGCGAAAAATATATAAATCCGTTCAACATTGTCGACACGTGTTGATTCAAGAACACTGTTTCCGGTGCTTTTCCAATAATCTTGCCTGGTTGTTTTCACCTCAACGCCATAAAACTTTTTGACAACAATATCTGGAAATTTATGTCCAGATATTAGAACAATCGATTTATCAAAGTCTGTTCCTTTTGCTGCCTCACACAACGAATAAAACATATCTTCTTCAAAATCCGTTGCTGATCTTTGAATGAAATACTTTGAATCACTTTTTGCCGCCTGATTTATTATATTGTATGATTTGGCAAGTAGATTTTCAAAATCAACTTTATCTTTGTCCGTTCTTTCTGAAATAATCATGATTACCTCTTATTCCTTAAAAACCAAAGGCCAAAGCTCTTGTAACCTCCATGCTATATGAAAAGCAAGCAAAGGGGGTACGGCGTTACCAACAAGTTTGTATCCTTCAGACGCACTTAACTTAAAATCTTTCCCCAAGATAGAAGGCTTCCTTACAAATTCAAAATCGTCAGGAAATGTTTGAATGCGCGCGCATTCTCGAACAGACAAACGCCTTTCACCCAATCCTTCTTTTAGCTCGCAAGCATATTTACCCCCGTGCTTGAGAGCAAGCCTCCGGAACTCAATATTCCCATGATGCTCTGATCTTATTGTGGGACCAATACCACCCAAATCCACTTCTGTTTGCCCTTGACAATGAGAGCCATACCACTTTGCTTTTGAATAAGACCGGTGAGAAGGGTCGCTTGATTCCTCCGGTTCTGGCAAATCACCTATATAATCACCGACCGTGACATAGGGCAGAAGTGAATTGCGATGAAACAATGTTTGTTCGTGCACACCATGGGTTTGTTTAGGATATGGATAATATCTGTCTGAAATGTCGTTAGCTGACAATTCTCTTACTGCTTCATTTTTTAAGGCATCTTTTTTGAAACCAATAAAAATAACCCTCTCACGGCTTTGTGGAACACCATATATCGGAGCATAAAGAACTTTTGCGTCAACGACCAAATATCCAGAACCAATTTCCCTAAAATCATTTTGAATTATTTCTTTTGCGTCAGACAAGCTAACTAAGCCTTTAACATTTTCAGCAACAAACACCTTAGGCTTAACGATGTCTATTACATGTCTCATCCACATATAAAGCTTGCCCCTGTTTTCTTCTGAAGGGTTGTCAATTTCTTTTAATAATACGCCATTATGTCCTTTATGCGAGTTAAAACCGTTTCTTTTACCAGCCACACTGAAATCTTGGCAAGGGAATCCACCTGTAATGACATCAGCATAAGGAAATATTTCTTCTCCAGCTTTATGATCTTTTACCAAATCAACGATACTTTTAAGGTGAAAAATATCCGAGGAACTTGTCCTTTTGGAAAAATATGGTGTCCAACAAGCTCTCGCAGCAGGAGAAATATCATTAGCAAAAACTGTCTTAAATATTGTTTCTGGCAATGTTATCCAGTCGCTATTTTTTTGTGTATTAATTAGCCATTCTGGATGAGTTTTAGCATTGACTGATTTAGCCAGGACATCAAAATCACCTTCAAAACCTAAATCCATTCCTCCACAACCAGAAAACAGAGAAATTATTTTAAGTGGTTTATTCGTTTTTATTCCAGTTTTTTTGCTCATGATTGTTTTTCTATTCGTTTCGCATTATCAATGACATGTGGGTTCTTTTTTTAAATGCTAATACTATATTGATTGTTCCCATAGGAATTAAGAATAAATTTACACCAGATGAAAAAATAAATCTTATAGATAAGTGCTACAGGTTCTGAGACATCATAATTTCGAGAAAGCATAATGATGTTCCATCCGATTCAGTAACAAGGGGGTTGAAAATACATAAATCGCATATCACAATTAATTTATTGAATAAACTACCGTATATTTATTCTGTATTTCCAAAAGATTTATTTTGTCAGAGTTGCTTTGATTATGCGCAACAGCCAGTTTCTAAAATAATCCCGATGCTGTCAGAATATGTTTTTTATGAAGCGATACGCGTTAAAACAGATAATTGAACCGGATGCCGTAAACGGTTGTTTCGTTGTCGGGTTCAACTACATAGGCATAGGGTTCGCCGTCAAAAGTCAAAAGATCGGTGTCCGATTCATCAATGTTCCAGTAATATAAATACGGCTCTATCTGCAACGATTTATATGTCAAAGGCGCGGATATTCTGAGGCCATAACCGGAAGACTGGCGAAGATCCACATCATTAAATCGCGGGTTTACATCGCTTATATAGCTCCTGTTATGCCCCTGCAGGAAAAGATCATACTCAACACCAACCCCCCAGCTAAAGTTTTCGGAAACCTTCTTCGTGACAGCCGAACCTATCGGAATATACCAGTAATCCGTCTTTCTCAGATAGCTGCCGGCGCCTTCGACATCGTTGTACCAGTATCGTAATCCAAGTCCTGCATAAGGCCTCAAATCAAGATCCCCGGGAAGTTTTACTTCAAAGCCCGCGAGAAGCCTCGATTCAAATATCCAGTCATATGAATCATCCGCAACCGGCGTACCATCCCATGTCTCCCCGTCATATTCGGTATCAAGGCTAGATATATATTCAAGATCGGCAGAAAAAATAAATCCTTTCTGACAGCGGAAAGTATATTTTCCGCTTATTCCGAGCATGTATCCGCTTATCTCGATATTGGAATCTCCGGGTTCGATATACTCAAAATAATTCTGGACTATACCCGCCTGGAAATAATGATTGGACCTGGCCTGAAGGGTATCGTCCGCGAATGCGGCAGCGGATGC
>JAABPS010000269.1 GCA_011391835.1 Desulfobacteraceae bacterium | reverse complement strand
GGGATGAAATTAGGCGCCTTTGATTATCTCTTAAAACCCTGTGAGATAGAAGATCTTGTCGCAAAAGTAAAAGAGGCGGCTGCAAAAAAAAGAGAGCATGAAGAAAAAATCATCAATGCGCGTATTCAAAACATTACTACCACGCGCCCATAGGATGTATCGGCATGCCGGATGATACACAGAAGTATATTTCTCAACGACCCATTAAACTCCTCCTGGTGGATGATGAAGAGGGATATGTGGATGTTCTTGCAAACCGCTTGATAAAGAGAGGTGTTGACGTCACGAAGGCCTATAGTGGCGCCCAGGCGATTCAGGCTTTGCGGGAAAGCGATTTTGATGTATCGGTATTGGATCTTAAAATGGAAGACATGGATGGTCTTGAGGTTCTCCGGATATTTAAAAAAATTATTCCTGAAATGGCGGTGATTATGCTGACCGGCCATGGGTCAAAGGAAGCCGCCATGGAAGGGATGACATTGGGCGCATTTGATTATCTTACAAAGCCATGCGAATTTGATGAACTATTTAAGAGAATTCGCGATGCGTACCGCTTAAAGAGCGAAAATAAAATCATATAAGAATATGTCTCCTATCACGGATACAGAGAAACAAAACGATACCCTGCTGCAATATAAATCCATAAAGAAGGCTATCTTATTTTGCATGATTTTTGTTCCTTTAATCCCATTTATTGTAAGTATGGCCATTGGTTATTACTACTTTGCCACTTCGCTTGAGCATAGCGTTACATCAAACATGGAAAAAATAGTTTATGACCACCGGCAGATGATTGAATTATTCTTTAAGGAGAGAATATCAGATCTTGAATTCATTCAAGACAGCTATACGCTGAACCAGCTTTCCCATCCGGAGAAATTGAAACAGGTATTTCTAAATCTTGTAAAACGCTCCAGTGCATTTTCAGATTTGGGTATTTTTAATGAAGATGGAATTCACGTGGCGTACTGTGGGACTTACACATTAACCGGAAAAGTTTATAAAAAAGCAGACTGGTTTCAACAGGCCATGCAAAAGAAATCGTTTATCAGTGATATTTTTCTGGGATATCGGCAGGCCCCTCACTTTGTCATTGCTGTTGCGTTAAATAGTACAAATCCCAAATGGGTGATTCGCGCTTCAATTGATACCCAAACTTTCGACAGCCTGGTTGAACAGGTCCGAATTGGTAGAACCGGTGAAGCTTATATTGTTAATTCAGAAGGTATATTGCAGACAAATCGACGATCCGGCGGTATGTTGATGGAAGTTCTGGATGAGACTATCCGATTTCCTTCTCATGATGAGGAAATACTAACGTTTATCAGCCATGATTCAACGGGAAAAGAGTTTATGTATGCTACGACATGGCTTGAGGGAAACAAATGGCTGCTGGTTGTTCGGCAGCCCAAGGATGATGCATTCCAGCCGCTGCGGCGGGCAGCGTACTTGATTTTTGGGGTATCCATTCTGGGAGGTTTTGTCATTATTGGAATAGCTTTTTATACGACACACAGGATCATTGCCCGGATGAAAAAGAAGGATATTGAAAAAGATCAGCTCGTAAAACAGCTCATTGGCACCAGCCGAATGGCAGAACTGGGAGAGATGGCCGCAGGCTTTGCCCATGAAATTAATAACCCCCTTCAGATTATTAAAAATGAGCAGTCCCTGATCCAGATTATTGTTTCGGAATTAAAAGAGGCAGGAATTTTAAAAAGATCAAAAAACTTAGATGAGCTCAATGACTCATTGGATCAGATCCAGCTGCAGATCTCGCGGTGTTCTCAAATCACCCAATCTATATTAAAGTTCAGCAGGCTGAATGAGCCCGTATTAACCCATGTAGATATTCGAAAAATTATTTCCGAAGTCTCAGGGATGATGGATAACAAGGCCCATGTCAATGGTATTGACCTGAGGTATGATATTTCACCGAATACCCCTTCCGTGTATGGCGATCCAACTCAATTGCAACAGGTGTTGCTGAATCTTTATAACAATGCAATGGATGCGGTTATTGAAAGGCACGGAAAATCGGGAGGGGAGCTCAGTATCAAAATGAATAAACGTAACAACGGATGGGTGGAGATTTCTATCCGTGATAACGGTATTGGTATTAAAAAAGAAAATATGGAAAAACTCTTTACTCCATTTTTTACAACAAAGCCTGTCGGCAAAGGTACCGGTTTGGGGTTATCGGTTTGTTACGGGATTATCAAGAGCATGGGAGGAAAATTGGATGCCGTCAGTCAGGAAGGTGTTGGCACTACATTTATTGTTCAGCTTCCAGCATCAACAGGTAAAAAATTGGTGAATTAACACAGATAGCATAAAACGATTTCACGGCAGAGCAATGGGCGAAGCATCGAAAGAATTAAAGTTACTGATTGTGGATGATGAAGAACGATTTTTATCTACTACAGAAAAACTGCTGTCACGAAAGGGATATGAGGCGCTGATCGCACAAAGCGGGAGTGAAGCGCTTGAGATACTTGAGCAACATATGATTCATGTAGTTATTCTTGATGTGAATATGCCAAAAATGGACGGAATTGAAACCTTAAAAAAAATCAAACAGCGATTTCCATTGGTCGAGGTTATCATGCTTACCGGCCATGCAACGGTTGAATCGGCAGTCAATGGAATAAAATATGGAGCCATGGATTATTTAATGAAGCCAACGGATATCGAAATACTTATTCAAAAGGCTGAGGAAGCGTTTGAAAAGACACATCGTGATAAAAAGAATATATAAGTATATGGGAGGTAACATCGTTTATAGAAAAGACAAGGAGGATAACCATGCTGGTTAAAAAATGGATGAGCAAACAGGTCATCACTATAGACCAGGACGGTTCCCTGCAGGAAGCCGTCAGTCTTTTAAAAAAGCATAATATCCGACGACTGCCTGTACTGAAAGATGGTAAACTTGTTGGAATTGTTACAGACAGGGATTTAAAAAGAGCATCCGCATCCGATGCGACGTCGTTGGAAATTCATGAGCTGCTTCATCTCTTATCTTTAGTAAAGATTAGTGAGATTATGACGAAGAATCCAATCACTGTGTTACCGGAATATACCGTTGACGAAACTGCAGAAATACTGATGAAACATAAAATATCAGGGGCGCCTGTGGCCGATGATATGGGGCGGCTTGTTGGGGTTATCACCCAGAATGATCTTTTCAGGGTACTGGTTTCATTAACCGGTATCCGGCGAAAGGGTATACAATTTGCCTGCCAGGTGGCAGACATCCCCGGAATTATCAAAGAGCTTACGGATATTATCCGTACATACGGGGGGCGCATCGCCAGTATTCTGACGTCCTACGAAAGAGGAGATGAAGGGCCAAGAAACGTATATATGTGGTCGTATCATCTGAATGCTGATAACCTGGAAAAAGTGAAACGCGAGTTGCGCAACAAATCGTTGCTGATGTATGTCATTGACTACGACAGGCAAAAGCGGGAGATTTATTAGAAAATACAGTTGACAGGCTTTCAAAGCGAACAGCTATCAATTTTCCAACAATTCTTTCATTAAAATACTTTTTTATCGATTTTGTCCCAGATAAACTATCCTGTTATTTAAAATAAAAAATTTGAACGAAAACCTTGATTTATACTGCATGTATGGTATGAAACAAGACATCTATTTTTAATAATTTTTCTATGGGAGATTTGAAATGGCGATGAAAATTGTAAAGGATATTATGGTCAAACTTTCAGACTACCCCACTGTTTCAAAGGAAGCGACTTTAAAAGAGGCAGTAGAGGCGCTTGAAGAGGCTCAAAAAAAACTTGATCCAACGCGATATCAACATAGGGCTATTTTAGTGTATGATGAAAATAAAAAGATCGTTGGGAAGGTGAGCCAACTGGATGTTCTGAAAGCCCTTGAGCCCAAATATGAACAAATGAAGGACTCAAGATCACTGACCCGTTTTGGATTCAGTCATGAATTTATGAAGTCTCTTTTTAACCAATATAATCTGCTGGATAAACCATTAGATGATATTGGCAAAAAAACCGGCAAGCTGAAAGTAAAGGATATTATGTATACGCCATCCGACGGTGAATTTGTTGAAGAGACAGCTACCTTAAATGAGGCAATACATCAACTGGTCATGGGGCATCATCAATCCCTGCTGGTTACCCGAGAAGGCGACATTGTGGGCATTCTCAGACAGACAGATGTTTTTAAAGAAGTTCATGAAGCTATTGTATCATAATTATCCCGTTTATTCGATCAATTGGGTATAAAAACCAGTTTGACCGCATATTACCGAGTAGAAGAATAAGATGAAATACATTCGTTCTATTAAACTAACTTTTTATACAGGATTTTTATTCATTCTGGCACTCCTGTGGTTCAATGAGATATTTGATCTGCCCTATCGGTTGCTGGGCGCCCCGCCAACCCTCGTGAACTATAAAGAGGCGTTGCTGGAATCCGTCATGGTGATATGCATACTGGCATTATTTGCATTTATATCACTACGGCTCGAAAAACAC
>JAABPS010000268.1 GCA_011391835.1 Desulfobacteraceae bacterium | reverse complement strand
GGAATCCTTCCACACGTGTGCGTACCTCGATCATCCGGGAGGCTTCGGTTCTCCCAAGGTAGTTGACAATGAAGGGAATATTTGAAGGGGCGAGCTTGACAGCAGTCACCCCAAAATTTTGCTGACCGCCGGGCAGGAGAGGCGCCTGCTCATCCTGCTTGCAGGAAAGCAGGGAGCAAAGGCTCAGCATGATCACCAGAATTATAGTAGGTAAAGCAATTTTATTGTTTATCATGACCTCTTTCGCGCGCCGGAATGCATTTTCAACCCTTGTGAAGGCTAAGGAAAGCAATTATAAGTGTAAAAAATAAAAATTTCTTTGGTGTCCGGTTGACCTTAAACTTTTTGAGATGTGACCATAAAATGGCGATGCTGTCAATTTCTTTTTCAGTTTTTACGGGTATTTTCATTCTCAAATTATCCATCTCAAATTATCCATTGATACACATCATGCTAATTCCGGCAAGAACGGTTGATGAAGGTCGTTTTGCGCAAGGAACAGCTTTTGATATAATCACTTACAGGCAAACACTCCTGTCACAACAAAATTCTTCGCTGAATAACAAAAGCAGTTATATTGAGGCAGGATATTCTTGATTTTCGCCTTTGAAACTATTTCTAATGATATTTTGTCCGACGAAACGACAACTTCAACATCCTTGAATCCGAGCCACTGACGGGTTATTGGATACTGGAATTTGAAAAATGCTTCTTTGATAGAGAATCCAGCCGTAGCTTGAAAAGCAAGCTCTTCGTCATGTAATTTATTAAGTATTTTTATTTCGTCATTGGAAAATATCGACGGGAAAAGTTCCGAATGCACACGATGCAAGTCTTCAATATCAACACCGATTGAACTATATTTTGTTTTATCCGCAACAACACATAAACAAATATTATCATTGTGAGAAATCGAACCGATAAGAGGCCACGGCCATATCGGCATATTATTTTCGCCTCTTGGAATCGCTGTTGAAGCAATACCCATCTTTTTCATGGCCATCCGAGAGGCAGTACGCCCGGCAGTAAATTCCATACGGCGCTTGAGGACACATTTGTGTATATATTCTTCTTCTTCAGGTAAAAGAGGAGCCTGAAGTGTGGAAATAGCAGAAAACACGCAAGAACTGCCGTGAAACCTATCTTCAATAATGGTTTCAATATCATTTCGTTTCATCTAAATACTTTTACCGGATTGGATGGCATTCATTCGTTTTTCAAGTTCATTTCCAATGATAGCAACATTAGGCTTAGAAAGCATGCTTATGTGATTGCCTGGAACATTTATTACTTCAATCCCACCTTCAGCAATATCGGCCCAGGCTTTTTCAGGTGTTAAGGCGCTAAACTTGTTCATTTCCTGCGCTTTAAAGAAGAGAATGTTGATATCCCATTTTTCAGGTTTATAAGTATCCATGGCGTTAATGTTAAATCGGGTAACATCAAGATAACGTAAAAGAACCTCATCTTTCACTTGATCCGGATCAGGCAACGACTGCTTTATTCTTTTCAACACATAGTTCAAACGTTGTTTCTCAGGGAGCGATTTGATTAGTCGTAAATTGTTATCCCATTCTTTGTCCGGGTCTTCTTCAACCAACATATATGCCAAGAACTCATCATCATGTTGAAAGACTCGAGGCATATGTCCCGGGCCGGGCGTATCAATCAATACCGTCATCAATGGTTTTTCGCCTTTTTTGTCAAGCAAGCGAGCCATTTCAAATGCAACTAAGCCGCCAAAAGAATGGCCGGTAAGAACTCGTCCTGCTTTAGAAACCGGCAGATCACATATTGCTTCAACATAATGCTTTGCCATAATGTCGATATCTTTAAGCGGAGGAGTCGAATCTGTTAATCCGAAAGACTGTAATCCATAAACAGAACGGGATGGTGTTAGAAAAGAAATCAAATCCCGATAACAAAGCACGCCGCCGCCGACAGGATGTATTAAAAACAACGAGGGGCCTTCGGAATACCCTTTACGCAAATGAATAATACCTCCGGACCCGCTAAGATAGTTAATATTCGGGGCGGAATCTTCTTTAGTTATAATTTTGGTCGCCAGTTGAGCCGGCGTTGAGGATTGGAGTACCGCGGCATGCGGCAATTCAATATCATAATCGAGTTTTAATTTAGAACAAAGCTGTAAAGCCAATAATGAATCTCCGCCAAGAGCGAAGAAATTGTCCCTTCTTCCTAAAGAAGTTAAGCCCAACACCTCACTCATTGCTTTAACAATATACCGTTCAATGTTATTTTCGGGTTCTTCAACAATGTTATTAGTCGAATATTGAGAGTTTATATCAGCCCTATTTGTTACTGCAGATTCTTCTCCTTTTATCGCTATAATCATTCCGCAATCGGAACGACTGGTTAATGGAGCTGATTCCGGAAAAGCTGCGCACTGATTAAAACCGGAACAGCGCGTAAGTTCTTTCCAATCAAGAAGAGAAATTAAAGGACTATGCTGACGAAGATCAGTATCTGTATAAAGCCACCAGCCATCTGTCAGGCCCCAGCACATGTCGTTCCATCTTCTGGAGCGGACTTCTTCTATTATGCAAAAAATACTTCCGGCAGACATGAGAACACGAAGATTACTAAGCGTATGTCTTAAATCAGAAGTCGCGTGAATTACATTTAATCCTAATATCAGATCAAAACTTCCAGCGGTATATCCCTGCCCGATTGGATCCCGGGATATGTCCAAAATCCCATACTTAATGTTTGAATTATTGAAACGTTTTTGGGCGGCATTTGTAAAATTTGAAGAAATATCCGTAAATATATACTCAATATTGCCTTTTGATAGAACAGAGAGCATGGCCTCGGTCAACATGCCGCTTCCTCCACCAACCTCAAGAATGCGTAATCTGTCACTTTTATTGTTTAGTAACATTTGCTCAAGCAAATGCCGGGCAAGTTGTATATAAATACTATGTTCATCCAATCTCTTTGATTCAAACAAGGAATATCTGTCTGTTGAAAAAAGGACTTCTAATGCGTTGAATTCCCTTTTAAGGACGGCCTCATTCTGGCCGGCACAATGATTTATGAATAATAAATCCTTCTCAAAATCAGGAAAACTTATTTTTCCTTTTTCCAATAATGTTTCGGGAGATTCGCAATCTGAGGGATTGACTAAAAGCGTATAGCTTTTTTCATCACGCCTGACCAGGCCATCTTCTTCAATCATACGCAGATGCGCATCCAAAAGGCGATGAAGAGAAGAGGGCGGATTAAGCGATTTTACCAGCATATCTATATCAAAACGATCGCCGGGACCAATTCCCGGTAACGCCCGGACAATCATACGAAGAACATAGGCGCTACAAAGTTTATTGACCAAAGCGATGAATTCCGGCGAATCCGCAACTAATTTGACGGGCAGTGTTTGCCACAATGCCGCTTCATGATTACTCATTTTCCCGGTAAGAGCTTTAAACCTGGATTCTGAGCTATTCATATCTTCAGGCTTTTGTGTAAAAACATTTTCCCTAACAGCTTCTATCCAATAGCGCTGCCGCTCAAAAGGATATGTCGGCAGAGGAATGCGCCGACGCTTCTCATACTCGTAAAACGCATCCCAATCAATATCAAATCCCGCCGTCCATATACCGGCAATAGTTTTTCCCAGGTTTTCGAAAGCCGGGCTATTGGGGAAATCTGACATTGAAGAAAAGACAAGATGGCCATTTTTATATTCAGGAGTTTGTAACACCAAATTAGCAAGAACTTTCTTAGGACCAATTTCAAGCAAACAGATATTTTCCTTCTCAAGTATGGTCGTTAATCCGTCGGTAAAACGTACTGTTTCTCGAAGATGACGCGCCCAGTATTCCGGTGATACGGCTTCTTCATCTGTAATCCATTTACCTGAAATATTGGAAATAAAAGGAATTTTATGAACAGATCGTTTTACCTCGGCCACAGCTTCTGCAAATGGCTTCAAAACAGGAGTCATCATATCTGAGTGAAAAGCATGTGAAGTATTAATTTTAGAGTTGCTGATATTATTTGAATTAAGAAGCTTAACTAATTCGTCTATCTTGTTTTCCGGGCCTGAGATCACACATTGCCGGGGGCTGTTAACGGCTGCAAGCGAGAGTCCGGAAAAAAGATAATTCGATATTTCATTTTCCGGAACTGATACCGCTAACATTTTTCCCGGGGATTGCTTATCCATAAGCTCGCCCCTCAACGCGACGAGACGCAGGCTGTCATCCAAAGAGAAAACTCCTGAAAGACATGCGGCTACCCATTCGCCGATGCTGTGTCCTATCATAGCCTTTGGAATTATTCCCCAGTGCATCCATTGTTTTGCCAGAGCATAGTCGAAAACAAACAGCGCTGGTTGCGCAAAACGGGTGGATGTTAATTTGCTGTTTGCCTCTGCCGAAGATGAATCAGCCCAGATCACGTCGCGAATATCCAGGTTTAGATACGGTTTAAGTATATCGGCGCATTCTTTAACAGTATCACAAAAAACAGATTCTTTAAGCAGTTCATTGCCCATCCCGAGATGCTGT
>JAABPS010000267.1 GCA_011391835.1 Desulfobacteraceae bacterium | reverse complement strand
AAGATCATTGACTACAGGTCTCCGTCCCATGGTCAGCAATACCTTATCAACAATAAATGATTCGTCATTGCAGACAATCTTCAGTCCGCCTTTTTCCTTCCCAATGATTTCTGCTGTCCCCAGACGGATGGTCATCTCCTTTGCAAAGGAGTCAAACGCATATTCCTGGATTGCCGGATCCGTTAACCCGCCGATTGCCTTGTCCAGTGTGATAGCAATCACGTCAACACCAAGTCGTGCCAGGGCCTGCCCCAGTTCGATTCCCACCATTCCCAGACCTATCACAGAAATCCGCGATGGAAGATCCGTAAGTTCAAAAAAAACATCCGTATCGATGAGATAATCTGAATAGGCTTTCCACGCTTCAGGCACAACAGGTTTGGAACCTGTGGCAATAATGATTTTTTTAGCTCGAATGGTTTCATCGCCCAGATCAAGCGTATTGGCGTCCACAAAACGCGCTCTTTTCCGTATCAGGTGAGACTCCCAGTCTTTCATGCCATTTCTCACACTGCTCGTGAAGTAGTCCCGAAGCTCACGCACATGACGCATAACGGCTTTACGGTCTATTCCCACGTTTTCAGCGCCCGTGATACCAAATGGATCAAACTGCAATCTCCGGTGATAGGTGTTGGCCACCTCTATCAACGCTTTGGAAGGCATGCATCCTATCCGCGCGCATGTGGTTCCAAGAATTCCATGGTCTATAACCACATAATTGTCCGTCCGCCTGGCCACCTGCGACCGGGCAGTCAAGCCTGCTGTTCCTGCGCCAATAATGGCTACATCATATTCTTTCGTCATATGGCACTCTCCATATTCATGCTTTATGATCAACCAAGCCGGCTTTTCCTATTCGGCAATATTTCATACTAACGGACGATTGCCAAGATACGATTTCATCTTCGCCGCTGGCCAGCGATAAAACCGTTCTTTATGCCCGTACAACCCATTAAATCGGCATGAATCTTGCAAATAGCTTATTTTACAATTCTTTTTAGCGCAATAGATGTAATTGAATATATTGACGTTTAATTAAAAAGCTGAGGAATACAGCCATGTCACATGCGTCATCCGGTAAAAAGCGAAAAAAAGATTCCAAGGACTGGCAAAAAGAATATCATCGAATCAATGCACAATACCAATCTCTTTTAGATAATATTGGAGATGCTTACAGTGAACTTGATTTATCCGGCACCACTACGTTTATAAATGAAAATGCTTACAGATTTCTGGGATATAGTAAAGAAGAATCCATTGGCATACATTACAAAGAGTACATGTCACCTGAAACTGCGGAAAAAGTCTTTAAAATATACAATACGGTTTATACTACTGGCATGCCTGCCAAATCCGTAGAATATGATCTGATAGCAAAAGACGGAACCACGATATTTGTTCAGGACACTGTGATTTTGAGGCGGGATGACACGGGGAAACCTATCGGCTTTGCTTCCTTTTCGCGCGATATCACCGAAAAGAAACTGGCTGAAATGGCGCTGAGGGAAAGCGAAAAAAAATATCGAAGCATACTTGAAAATATCGGAGATGCCTATGTCGAATTCGATCTTGCTGGAACAGTTACTTTTTTAAATGATAATGCAACCCTGATACTGGGATATAATCAGAAAGAATTCATCGGCATGAATTATAAGGAATTTTCCTCTCCGGAAAACTCAAAAAAACTCTTTGATATTTTCTACAATGTTTACAAAACCGGTAAACCCGATACAAGAGCAGGATATGAACTTATTACAAAAGACGGATCAATAAAAATGATTGAGGCGTATGTAGATCTGCTGGATCATCCGTCAGGAGAAATTGTAGGATTTAAAACCGTTTCGCGTGATGTTACCCATCAAAAAAAAGCAGAAATCGAGCTAATAAAAAGTGAAAAAAAATACCGGAACATACTGGAGAATATGCTGGATAGTTATACAGAAGTTGATCTTTCCGGCAAAACTGTTTTTGCTAATAAAAGGGCTTACGAGGTTATGGGTTACACCAAAGAAGAATATCTCAATATGAACTATAAAAATTATTCAACTCCGGAAAATGCGGATAATATCTTTGCCATATACAACAGCGTTTATAAAACAGGCAAACCCGCAACACTGGTTGAATATACGCTTACAGCAAAAGACCAAACAACCAGATTTGTAGAGGCTAATGTTAACCTTATTCGAGATGAGTCCGGAAAACCCATCGGCTTCACAGCGCTTTCCCGCGATATCACAGAAAAAAAACTGGCAGAAAAAGAAAGGAAAAAACTGGAAGCTCAGCTTCAGCAGGCGCAAAAAATGGAATCCATCGGCACGCTGGCGGGGGGCATTGCTCACGATTTCAACAACCTGTTGATGGGCATTCTTGGCCTCAGTTCGCTCATGCTGACAGATACAGAGGCCTCGCATCCCCATCATGAATATCTGACAGAAATTGAAAAATACGTGAAGAACGCTGTGGATCTGACGCGACAATTGCTCGGCTTTGCGCGAGGGGGAAAATATGAAGTAAAGCCCACAAATTTGAATGAACTGTTGAAAAAGCATAACCAGATGTTCAAGCGAACACGGAAAGAAATCACCATAATCGAAACATATGATAAAAACCTCTGGACTGCCGAAGTGGATCAGAGTCAGATCGAACAGGTGCTGATGAATATTTATATCAACGCGTGGCAGGCCATGCCTGAAGGGGGAGATCTGTGTATCAAAACGGAGAACGTCATTTTTGACAAAGACGTTGCTTTTCCTTTTAAGATCGAGCCTGGCAAGTATGTGAAGATATCCATTACAGATACCGGCATTGGGATGGATGAAGCTATACAGCAAAGAGTTTTTGATCCTTTCTTTACAACTAAAGAAAAAGAAAGAGGAACAGGGCTGGGCCTGCCTTCTGCGCTGGGTATTATCAAAAACCACGGAGGGTTTATCACCTTAGACAGTAATCCAGGTAAAGGCTCCACATTTAATATCTATCTTCCCGCGTCAACGAAGAAGATGCGAAAAGATATAAAATCTCAAGAAGTAGTTATCCCCGGTTCTGGAACCATTCTTATCATTGATGATGAACAGATGATACTTCATGTCGGAGAAAAGATTCTCCAGCGGCTGGGGTATGATGTTATCATCGCAAACAATGGGAATGAAGGTATTGACATATACCGTAAAAACAGGGAAAAAGTAGATATGGTCATTTTAGACATGATTATGCCGGGACTATCTGGAAGCGATACATACGAAGCCTTGAAAAAGATAAATACGGATGTCAAGGTTCTCCTTGCCAGTGGATATAGTTTAAACGGCAAGGCAAAAGCGATACTCGACAAGGGATTCAGCGGTTTTATCCAGAAGCCGTTTACCATGGAACAGATTTCTCATAAAGTTATTGAAATTTTGGCAAAATAATGAGAAACGGAAGCTCTTCTTACTTTTAAAAATGTAGTTTATTGTTGCACGATATTTTTTTATGACAGCTCGATACAATCTGTTCCTTATTGCCCCTGCTATGGATTCAACAGAGCGGAACAAGGCATTTGGCATAAAACTGCCGCTCATGGGATATCCGGCCATCAGTCTTGCCATGATTGCGGCCTTGACGCCTGAGCATTTTAATATCCGATTGATTGATGCGGCGCATGAACCCATTCCATTCGATGATCCCTGCGACCTGGCCTTAATTGTGGGCCAGACACACCACATGCCAAGCGCATACGCCATCTCCGATCAACTGCGCACCAAGAGAGCAAAAGTTGTTCTGGGCGGAATGCATGTCACGGCAATGCCAGAAGAAGCCTTAACACATGCGGATGCCGTCATTATTGGAGAGGGTGAATCTATCTGGCAGGAAATCCTCAACGATTTTTCCAGCGGCACACTGAAAAATACATATCATGGGCCCGAAGTTGATCTTGCAACACTGCCCCCTATCCGGCGGGATCTTTTTAATCTTAGATTCTATCATCCAGGACAGATTATTGAAACAACCCGGGGCTGCCCGGTGGGGTGTCATTTCTGCGCGGTTCAGAATTTCTTTGGCAATACATTCAGAATACGCCCGCCCGACGCCGTAAAAAAAGAGTTAATGGATATATTCGGTCCCAGACCGCCGCAGGCAAACTGGAAAAACTGGCTGGCACGGCACTGGCATCCGGATATTCCGTATTTTATTGAAAAGCGTCTTCTGTATGTAATGGATTCCAATTTAATGTCTGAGCCGGCCCATGCACACAAGATTTTAGAGGTTTTCAAAGAATGCGACATCCGATGGTACGGCCATACCAGCTTTAATATCTTCCGCAACGAATCCCTGCTCGACCTTCTGGCGGAATCCGGCTGCATGGCTGTGAATATCGGATTTGAATCGCTTTCACAGACGGTTGTAAACCGTATGCATAAATCTCCGAATATCACCCGGGAGTATGCCGATTGTATCAAAGCGCTCCATGATCGAGACATCGGAGTTATGGGAACATTTATGGTCGGGTTTGATGAGGATACGCCTGGGGTATTTGATCAGATTGCCGACTTTGCCATTCA
>JAABPS010000266.1 GCA_011391835.1 Desulfobacteraceae bacterium | reverse complement strand
AATTTGTTTTTTAATTCATTCCACCAATTTTCTATCATTCCCCCCGCATCATTTAAAACCATTTGCCAGTTTTTAATTTTTCCAAACAACGGCAATCGTTCCTGCGTGCAAATAGTCACAAAATACATGCCCGGTTTTAAATAATCGTATCCCTTTAATCGGATGGATCTGCGGCGATGGATGTCAGGATTATAATTCACGTGCACAATTTTACTTCTCTTTTTCTTCCTGAAGCCTGAAGAGCAGCGGGCTCAGATTCCAGTGCAGAACCGCAGTTATCCATTTTGATTTTGGGTTCACCATAGACAAATTTTATCGGTGCCCACCAAAAACAGCACTACAGAAACAAGACTGAACAGAATAATATCTAAGCTGGTAATTACTGTTTTATAACGCTTTGGTGATGTTTTCGGAATTGAGTTGGCTTTTACGTACTTTGATATTTCGCGCAGAAGCGCCTCAAAACCACCTCCAGGTGGTTTTTTCAGCCAGATGTCATACCCGTCCTCGCTGACACGAATATGATGTATATTAGGCTCATTATTTGTAGACAGCTTATTGATATTTAAAATTTCACTCTCCAGTAGAGGAGTCTTCAAGTGAAAAAGCAATACGTTTGCAGGAAGTTCCATTTGCCAGAGCCCTAAATAGGCTGCAAAATCATAATAGATCAAATTCTTTTTAGCTATTTCGATATATTCAATTTTTTTCCACTCAATATGATTGGTTTTTCTAAAACCTATTATACCCGTGCTGATCGTTATCCCATTGGAGTCTATACGTGCATACATGACGTTAGAAAAGATAAGGGATAGGAACCCAATTAGAAAAAGATAACACGACACACAAAATAAAATTATGCCTAAATAGTTAAAGAATGGGGCGGCCGCTCCTATCTCAATAATAAGCTGGTAAATCCCAAACCACATCAGGCACAATGCAAGGCCGCACAACCACGTTTGTCGAAATGTTTCACGTGCGGCGCGATAGAAAATGTGTTCATTGGTATCCATTCTCGTATGCCTGCAAAAATTGACAGTTAAAAAACTAACACTCAACTCACCAGTTCATCTGGTAAAAAGATATTTTTGTTATCACCTTGTCCGCAAAAGACCCCTCTTCACATATGATTCTTCGAAAAGACCAACGATATGGTTGAATCAAAGGCATCTCTTCCCCTCGTTTCGTCCTATCAGCTACTTGCAGTGCCTCATTTCAAAAAATCCTCATCAATCCTTATTTCTCTTAATCTCCCCGTATAGTGCCAGCGCGTACATGGCCCACGCGCATTCTTCAGGCGTATCGTAAATGGGAATTCCCGCGCCTTTTAAAATTCCGGCAACAATATCATTTTCAAACTTTCGGAACCGAATGGTAACAATTGGCTTGCCATATTTCCCTGGAAGGGATGCAAAATGCTGAGCGCCATCGACTGCACGCTTTGTCATTTCAAGAAGTGATGTATCGATTTTTCCAGGATTGGATGCATGATTCCATACCATGGGATTAATGGGCACATTGGAAATAACCCCATCAATATTCTCCTGCTGAAGAAGGGTCTCCACAACAAAGGATTCTTCCATCCCTGTCCGCAGACTTCCGGCAAAATCAATGGGATTCGTGGGAACCGGCGCATGCGGCGGCAATATCTTTTGAATCTCCTGAATGGTTTTTTCTTCCAGGC
>JAABPS010000265.1 GCA_011391835.1 Desulfobacteraceae bacterium | reverse complement strand
TCCAGGCGGGGAACGTCTAATCCCAGCGCTTCACACGCATCCGCAGTAACAACCCCCTGGCCTCCGCTTCCCAGAATGGCGATCCGCTTGCCTGGCGGCAAGGGCTGACCGCCCAGAGCTTCTGCCATGTTAAATGTCTGGGTGGCTTCCCTGGATCGGATAATGCCGGCCTGCCTGCACATGGCATCAAAAACAGCATCCGAGCCTGATAGAGATGCCGTATGGGACAGCGTAGCCCTGGTTCCAGCCGTGCTGTGGCCGGCCTTGAAAATAAGAACCGGCTTTTTCTTTGTTATCTCTCTGGCCAGATCAAAGAATCGTCGTCCTTCTTTAAATCCTTCCATGTAAAATACAATCACCTGAGTGTCTTCATCTGTTGCCAGATATTCCAGGTAATCGGCTGCATTCAGGTCCGCCTGATTGCCGATGCTGACAAATTTGCTGAGCCCGTAGCCTCTGGCATTGGCCATCTCAGACAGAAACACCCCAAATGTTCCGCTCTGGGAAATAAAGGAAATGGGCCCGGAGTGTGGAGCACCCTCAAAAGACAGGTTCAATCTGCTCTCAGAGCTCCAGATCCCCATGCAGTTCGGACCCACAAATCGAATGTTGCCCTGTCTGGCAATCCTGACTGCTTCCGCTTCAATTCCTTTTCCCTGTTCACTCACTTCTGAAAAACCCGCGGAAATCACAATCACGCCGCCGACTTTCTTTTCCACGCACTGCTTCATGGCTTCCGGCACCTGCCTGGCCGGAAGGGTTATGATTGCCAGATCAACCGGATCGGGAATGTCCAGCAGACGCTTATACGTTGGAAGTCCAAACAGGGTTTCACCCTTGGTATTCACCGGGTAAATTTTCCCCCGGAAGCCGGTTCGGATGGGCCTGTCCATCATCCGAAATCCCCACTTCATGGGAGTACCGGAAGCGCCAATCACGGCAATGGATCTGGGCTTGAATATGGAATCGAGTTGTTCTTTAATACGCTTCAAATCAGTTTGCCTCTTCTGCTCAAATGTCAGTTAAGTATCAGATACAGCTATCGCTTTCGCCCATGTCTGATTCTGGATAATATGTATCGCCAATTCTGTCAACTCACCAGGCAACTCTGTATAATTTACTGCCCCGCAGAAAAATACCGCTCCTCTTTCTTGATGATCTTCCCTTCATTTTCCAGTTTTATGAGATGGCTTTCAAGCATGGCCGTTCCGGGAAATACATGAAAAAATGTATCCTGAAACAATTCCGGAAGGAGTTCATGAAATGTTTTTGGATGACTGGCAATCGCTTCAAGCAGGCGGACCTCACGGTTTTTTACTTTCTCTTCTGCCTTATTCAGAGTTTCTTCAGTATTCTCTATTAATGCTCCATGAGAAGGAATGATGAGTCGGGCTCCCAGCGCACGGTATTTTTGTATGCTCTCCAAATAACCCGTCACACCCCCTGAACTGGGTGTGTAAAAAGGAACTCCCATCCCCAGCATGTCCCCAACAAACAAAATGCCATGATTTTTTTCGTACAGGGAAATATGCCCTAAATGGTGTCCGGGCGTGTAAAGGACTTCTAAAACGTATGCACCGCATTCAATGCGATCCCCCTCTATGACAATCTTATCCGGCTTGACCTCACTGATGTGGCAAAGCCCTCTGTAAAATTCCAGAATATCAAATGTCTGCCCTGGGAAATATTTTGGTATTAAATCAACATCATAAATTCCATATAGCAGCGTACTGTCCTGTAAAACAGGCGCGTCTATCTCGTGATCAATGATGGTTATGTGCGGAATCAAATCTTTAAAGAACCCGATAGCGCCCATATGATCCGCGTGTGTGTGGGATATAATAACGGTATGTATGTCGGATATATTCAACCCTTCCTTTTCAAATAGCGCCAGGGTCTGTTTGATGTTTTCCTCACCCCCGCAGCCGGTCTCCACGCATGTCAGTCCCCTGGAATCCCGGATGGCGATGATACTGGATGAATCCACCACCCCTTTTTTATGAACCTCCAGAAAATAAAAGTCTTTTTCTATTTCCATTCAATATCCTTTAACACCTTCAGGTAGAAAATCTGAATACTGTTAAAACCCCTGTACCTGGCATAAAATATCCGGATTTACTTAGCCAGTTCCTTCCGGATGGCGACGCCTATGGTCTCCATGGTATACGGTTTTCGGATGTATGGCCCAGCACCCAGCTTCTGTGCCTCTTTCACACGGTCGGTTTCAGAAAACCCGCTGACAATAATCGCTTTCTGGCCTGGACGGAACTGAATGATTCGTTTATAGGTCTCCAGCCCGTCAATTCCGTTATCCATGATCATATCCAGAATAATCAAATCCGCGGAATTGCTTTTGAGATATTCTACAGCCTCTTCGCCGCCCGATACAGCGTTGACCGAATAATTCAACTTGGTTAAAATGGTTGAAACAATCTGCCGCTGTTCCCGGATATCATCAACAATGAGAATGGTCTCGCCTTTCCCTTTATAATGCTCCAGGGGAATAACCGGCTTCACCGTATCCATGATCTCCCGGGTTATTGGGAAGTATAACTCAAATGTCGAACCTTTCCCCTCCAGACTATGAACATCAATATACCCCTTATGATCCTGAATCGTACCCCACACAACCGCCATGCCCAGGCCAGTACCGCTTCTGCCCATGACCTTTTTTGTATAAAAAGGTTCAAATATCCGTTTTAAATCTTCCGGTGGAATCCCGATGCCGTGATCCTTGACCGTCAAAACAACATAGTCACCCTCTTCAACATGCTCATATCCTGTAATAGGTCTGTCAACGTATTTGTTCTGGGTTGAAACGTTTATCTCGCCGCCTTCAGGCATGGCTTCT
>JAABPS010000264.1 GCA_011391835.1 Desulfobacteraceae bacterium | reverse complement strand
ATTAATCCTCAAAAATTAACTACCAAGCATACATTGGAAACGATTCCTCGCCTATGCCTATTCTTTTTATTAATCTTTACACCTCTTGCCAGAGGCTCTGTTCAAGGATGGGCCATAACGATTGTCCATCTCGTTACCCTAATCGCGCTTACAGCTTTCTTACTTGAAAAAACATTCAATTGGAATTGGAAGTGGATCAAAACGCCTTTTGACAAACCGATACTTGCCCTTCTCATCGTATGCGGCATCTCTTTTTTCTTTTCCGTACATCAGCAAACAAGTTTTTGGGCAATGATGCTTCTGATCAACTACATCATTATTTTTTATTTAACGATCCATATAATGCATACCAAAACTCAACTGCTCAAATTACTTTATATCATTATTGGCGTTGCTGCCTTTCTTGCCCTGTTTGGTCTTTTTAAGCGAATCGGCCTTAATCCTTTCCCATGGTGGCATTACCCCGAAATAAAATCTGAATCGTATCGGCTATCCGCCACATTTGGTAATGCGAACCACCTGGCAGGCTACATGGAAATGACACTTCTACTCTTCCTTGGAATCTTACTTTCCGGTTTCAAGGGTATAAATCGTCTTGTCCTCGTCACTTTCATTACGCTTTTTTTAATAGCGCTGACACTTACTCTTTCAAGGGGAGGTTGGTTCAGCGCTTTCGCTGGTCTGCTCTTTATGATTGTTACGTTATTCTTAAGCCGCACTAAAATAAAAAAAGGGCCTATGATACCCGTTATGGTTGGCCTGTTGGTCATCTGTTTAGTTGTTCTTTCTTATACTCCGACGGTTGAGCGAGTCGGGTCACTAAAAGAACTTGACCAGGTTACAAATTTTCTTGCCAGGATATCCATATGGAAGGGAGTCCTTCAAATGATAAAAGACTTCCCACTCTTTGGCACGGGGCCTGGCGCTTTCGCCACCGTTTTTACACAATACCAGCCTGCTGGGGTACTCATGCGTTACTTTCACGCCCATAACGATTATTTACATTTTACATCAGAGCTTGGCCTCCCCGTCATGATTGTTATATTTTGGATGATCTCCGTTTTTTACAAAGCTGGCTTCAAAAAACTGCACGAAGGAAATGCTATGGGTAGAGGAATTACTCTGGGCGTGATGGCAGGAATAACAGCTATTTTTGTTCACAGTTTAGTTGATTTTAACCTACATATACCCGCCAATGCTATACTCCTTTCAATCTTAACCGCTATCCTTACGATACATTGCCACGAAAATGATAGCAAATCTGCAGATTAATTAAAGACGTTATATGAGCAATCAATTTGACCTTATCATAGAACCAGGTAAAGGAATAAAACAATATTGGCATGATTTATGGAAATACAGAGAACTTTTCTATTTTCTTGCCTGGAGAGATATTTTGGTACGCTACAAACAGACCATTATAGGCATTGCCTGGAGCGTTGTCCGTCCCTTCTTAACCATGATCGTTCTGACGATTATCTTCGGCAAACTTGCAAAATTTCCTTCTGGCGATGCCCCCTATCCCATTCTTGTTTTTGCAGCCATGCTTCCGTGGCAAATGTTCGCTAATGCGCTGAGCGAAAGTAGTAATTCCCTAATTGTCAATGCGAATTTGCTTTCTAAAATATACTTTCCGCGAATAATTATGCCCATAAGCTCAGTAATTGTAAGCCTGGTCGATTTTTTAATTTCTTTTGGGCTTTTAGCAATACTTATGCTCTGGTATGGTTTTGTGCCTGGTTTAATGATTTTAGTATTGCCTCTTTTTTTGCTTTTGGCCTTATTAGCAGCTCTGGGGTGTGGTATTTGGCTGGCAGCACTCAATGTTAAATACCGTGATTTCCGCTATATTGTCCCCTTCATGATACAATTTGGCCTTTACATTTCTCCGGTCGGTTTCAGTAGTACCGTCGTCCCAAACAAATGGAGACTGTTGTATTCTTTAAATCCCATGGTAGGAGTGATTGATGGGTTTAGATGGGCGATTCTGGGCACAGAGCAACCTCTTTACTTGCCTGGATTTTTACTTTCCATCGTTGTAACTTTATTGATCTTTTCATTTGGATTATTCTATTTCAGAAAAACAGAAAGAACATTTGCAGACGTTATCTGAGGTGACTATGAACACAGCAATAAAAGTGGATAACCTTTCCAAAAAATATATCATCGGCCATCAGCAACATGGACGCTACCTCACATTGCGTGAAACAATGGCTCAAAAATTCAAAGATGCAGGAAAGCGGCTGCTCCACCCCTTTCTTTCTTCCTCCGGCCAACCATTAATGAGTTTATCAACTACCGAAGAGTTATGGGCATTAAAAGACGTGTCCTTTGAAGTCCAGCAAGGTGATCGCATAGGAATCATTGGACGCAATGGAGCTGGCAAAACCACACTATTGAAGCTGCTAAGCAGAATTACAGAGCCCACTACTGGACGGATTTCGATTAAGGGAAGGATAGCGAGTTTATTAGAAGTTGGTACTGGATTTCATCCAGAACTCAGCGGCCGTGAGAATATTTATCTCAACGGTTCTATTTTAGGTATGACCAAAAGCGAAATAAAAAATAAATACGATGAAATTGTTGAGTTTGCAGAGATAGAAAAATTCCTCGATACGCCGGTTAAACGTTACTCATCCGGCATGTATGTTCGCCTTGCTTTTGCAGTAGCGGCTCACCTGGAACCGGAGATACTGATAGTGGACGAGGTCCTCGCTGTTGGTGATACGCAGTTTCAGAAAAAATGTTTGGGAAAAATGGACTACGTTTCTAAACATGAGGGAAGGACGGTACTATTTGTCAGTCATAACATGAGCGCTGTCAGTCGACTTTGTGAAAGTGCGATTCTCCTTGATAAAGGGAAGTTATGCACGTACGGGCCGGTGGAGAAAACCGTCCAGACCTATATGAATCGAATGTTTTATGATGAGGATTTACCTGCAATTAATCAAGATATCATCTGGAAACATGACGATCTAGACGTGATATCCTTCCATGCATGCGATGAAAGCGCTAAAAGAAAAAATTATTTCACAACATCTGAACATATAAATATCAATATTGAATACAAAATAAAAAAGCGGTTGCCTGGATTACGTGTAGGAGTTGATTTTATGGCTCATCTTGATGGCGATATAATATTCAGATCGTTTGATGACGATCTCGAAGAACAAGACCGAACACCCGGATATAGGCAAGTGATGTGTTCAATACCACCCGATCTTGTAAAAAATGGAACATATCTGATAAAACTCCAGATAGGAATTCATAATGTGAAATGGATTTGTTATGACTCGATCTATGATAAGTTAGAAGTTACACTGACTGATGGTGTTAACAAGTTGTATGGAGATTCGCGACCCGGAAGGATTATGCCAAAAATTGATTGGGTTTACCAAAACAATCACAATGAAGGTTCGTAAGGAGAAATGTATTATTAATGGAAAAATTAAAAAACTGTTTTTTAGGAAATTCTCCGGAGTAGCTGGATCATTTCCTTACTTCGGGACTAAGGTCTATTTCCCTAAAAACTCACTTGTATTCCAAATGGCATGTGCGCAGGGCATTTTTGAAGAAGATAATGTCAACTTGATATTGGCATTAGTTAAATCTAACAGTGTTTATTTTGACGTAGGTTCAAATATTGGATTATTAGCCATACCAATTTTATTTCATAACCCAACTTGTACCGTTGTTTCGATCGAAGCATCTTCAAATAGTCTGCCTTTTCTAAGCAAAACGATTGAAAAAAGCAGATTCGCACAAAGGTGGCACCTGATTCCAAAGGCAGCAGGAGATGTAGTTGGAAGTTCGCCTTTTACGGTAACATCATCAGGAGATGGTGCGTTTGATGGTTTTAAGAGTACAAGACGAGGAGGAAATTCACGAGAGATTCTTATACAGGTAACCACAATTGATACGGAATGGGAACTGTTGGGCGAGCCGGATGTTTCTGCCATTAAGATAGACATTGAAGGCTCAGAGCTCAAAGCTATGCATGGTGCAATTAAATGCATACAGAAAAAAAGACCATATATACTTACGGAATGGAATCTGCGAAATTTCGGAGCGTATGGATATAATTTAGAGGACCTTTTGATTTTCTCAAAAGATATCGGATACAAATTATACAGTCTTCCTTTCCTGGTTCCTGTTGAAAATAGGAATGTTCTTGAAATACAAATGCTGAAAACAGAATATTTCTTACTCGCACCATAGATTTTGGTTATTTAACAATTTAATGCTAATCATATTTCTATGATATTATAACTTCAGAATTGGAATGGAGTTCATATGCCAATAATTAAGATTTCATATGCCCATAAAACATGGCCATCTATTCGACAGACACCCAAATGTTTAGGTAATTGGGATGATTTCACGTTTGTTTTCAATCAAGATATAAATGAATGCGATGCGTGGGTTGTAATTGGCGATCTTTTGCATCAAAGAGAAAGAACGAAGTGTCCGCCAAACCGTACGTTGCTTATAAACGAGGAACCGCCAACAATGAGAAGCTACCCTGAAAAATATCTTTCGCAGTTTTCAGTTG
>JAABPS010000263.1 GCA_011391835.1 Desulfobacteraceae bacterium | reverse complement strand
TGGGGAGATAAGATCCCCATAGGAATTATTTACCAGAAAGAAAAACCGTCTTATACTGATAAGATTCATAAGTTGAATGAAGGCGCTCTCGTATCCGGAAAATATTTGCCTGAAAAAATTCAAAAGGTAATTGAAGATCTCCGCTCATAATAACTTGTCTGTTAGCAAATAATGCTTGCCGTGCGGAAATGTGCCTGATGCGGTACGTGAGCTATGGATAAGCATGTCGGAGCTTTCAATCCACGCGCCCGCGCGGGGCGCGACGCCAACATCATGGGGCTAAGCTTAACCCTATATATTACCGCTCTCACGCCTTACGCCTCTCGAAGATCCGCCAATCATTATGGCGGAACGCCTTTTTCCCATAATTCATTGACAAATCACGCTCAAAATTGTTATTAAATCAACATTTCAACAGACCCATCAAAATTCCCATGTTTCCCTACTACGGACGCTTTGAATATATGCAATTTTTGCCTGTATCTTGTTGTACGTATCACGCTTTTTCTGATAATAAACAAATTTTATGTATACAATAAATAACAACTATTTGTTTTTACATAAATATCGTTGTATATAAACAAACGTTAAATCAAAAGCATGTTCTAAAAATAGCAGAAATATGTATTACGTATATTAATTGTTAGCCTCCATGGTAAGTTAATATGAAATGTTGCCAATGTTCCAAACCCGCAATGTATCAAGTAGGCGATCAGAATATTCCGCTATGCCTTGATTGTTATTTCAAGTTCTCTCAAATAAATCAGCGGGAATTAGAAAATCTCGAGCGAGAGATGAACTTTGCGAGAGATAACTTTGATTCTATTGCTGGTTTCGGCCCATCAGGTCCAAGATTTCCACCAAGACCACAACCTGTGTATATAAGTGGAGTTGAAATGAATAATATTTCTGTAAATAACAGTGTAGTTGGCACAATCAATACTGGCTCAATTGGAACTGTTGACCAATCAATTTCTGCTTTAATTCAACTTGGTGAGCCGGAATCTGCCGAAGCATTCAAATCGTTAACTGAAGCAATTTTGCAAAGTTGCGATCTTACGAGAAATCAACGTAACGAGCTTATAGAGATTCTAAGCGTTCTCTCAAAAGAGGCAGCAACACCTCCTCACACTCGTGAAAATAGCGTAGCTCATACGCTACTTGATAAAGCAATTAAAATTTCATCCGTAGCAAATGACATTACTGATATTTGTCAAAAATGGTGGCCTGCTTTAGCTGCTGTGTTTAGCTATACAATAGGAGGCTAACAACTGCATCAAGCAGGACTGCTATGCCTGCGGCCTATCAGCCCCTTATGCAAAACGTTCGAGGTAAAGGATCAATGGCATATACTAAAAAGGATTGGACCCGCAGAATCGCAGATCGATCAGATATATGCACTGGTTTGGTGCATTTAACTCGAAATGCTGACGATCAAAACGTCGCAAGCGTTTTGCTCAAGATTATAATGGATAAAAAGTTGATTGGGAGTTCAACAGAAAGTGGGTTCATCTGTGGTGATACACGAGCTGTCTGTTTTCAAGATGCCCCTCTTTATTCGATAAGCCAGAATGTCTTTTACGAACAATTGAAGCGAGAACAGGATTCAAACTACAAATTAAGATATCTTGCATTCGGTTTAGCTTTCCCTAAGGATTATCTTTATAGAAAAGGTGCTAGACCAGTAATTTATGAAAAGAAAGATATTGCGAAAAATATGTTGTCTCGTAGTGAATGGTGGAGAATAGTGAGTCTTGATCTTTCGGACGACTCACAATTTATTGATTGGACTCATGAAAGAGAGTGGCGACTCCCAGGTGATTTGGAATTTGAACTAGATCAGGCAACATTAGTATGCATAAATAATGACCATGTTAAGAAATTGGCCGATGAATACAAAAAGAAGACAGGTGATGAACTGAGAGATTTGTTAAGAGGAGTAGTTACCTTAAGGGACGTATTATATTGATAAAATGACTCGAACCTTCAAATTCAGCGGACGCCAAGGGCCGCGCCGCTGATTAAAACGTGTGTGCCAGGCATGGCATGTAGCTATCGGGGTGGGAGTCCCCGAAACAGGTATTCGCGGAGCCGAAGTTTAGAAGAAGGGCAAGGGCGTCATCGTGAGGTGGGGTCTGAAGGAAGCCCAATTCAAAGATGCAGGGCGACGAACAGAAACCGGATAGGAGGTGTGGCACATCCGGGACGAGCGGGCACGTGACCGTGAAGTCCTCCATCCGCAATGGGGTGTGCTTTATAAATCCGGCGTTTATGCATCGAAAGTTACGTGTCTTACCCTGGGAGGTCTCCAATGTGCCCTTTGAGAAGTTGCGTGCGACGGAATTTTGGCTGAGGATTGAGCAATCGATTTTGACCGCATTGGAGAAGTCAGCAGAGGGCATAGTAGCCGGGAAATGAAACAAGGTGAAGGCCCGAACGGTAGAGAGGAGTAAAGTATAAGTTTGAGTAAAGGTAATGCACCAGACCAGGTGAAACTTTTGCTGGATTCTTATACCTCAATGCTCCGGTTGGCAATTTTGCCAAAACAATCAACCGAACCGCCTTGGTACGTGATCCGTATGCCGGGTGGTGTGGGAGGGGGGAAGTCGTGAGGCTCCTCCCTATCCCGATTATACAAAAGGAAGGCGAATGAAATCATGGCTTGAATTTGAAGAGCGTTTTCGGCGAATCACAGTCCCGCTTCAATACTTGCGTATAGACTTCCAATGGGGCGATGACGGAGAATATTGGCGGTTGTGTGGAATGCCATCCAACGCGTTAGGCCGTCAGTTCGATGCGCTTGCTGAACTGTCCGGCTTAGCACTGTTGGAATCTGCCGAAACTCATGTAGAACTACTACCACTGGTTGCCAAAGACAAAGAGGCAAGGCATGTGTGGTACAGAGCCTTGAAGGAACTAACGAATGACTTCGAGTTTAAATTTTACGGAACTCAACATCAAGAAGACGGCAGCTATGCCGGAACTATCTACTCTGGGAGTATTTCAAACATAGGAGAGACTTCTGCTAACCTCTGCCTCTTGTTGCACGCTAGGTATCCACTGCCAATACAGGAGAAACAAATGACTGAAATAAAAATATCAAATAGCACAATTGGCATACTGAACACTGGACAGATCAAAAATATTGAATCTATCAACATCAACATCGGAAAACTGAACGATGCCGGGTCTGATGAGGTTGCTGATGCATTGAAAAATATAACTTCTGCAGTCGCCGAGTCAACTGAATTAGCTGCCGACGTTAAATCCAACACACTTGAGCAACTTGAAAGTCTGAGTAAACAGGCAATCCTGCCTGCAAATGAGAGAACCAAACCAGGTGTAATGAAGGCAGTTTTCACAACGCTCAGTGCAACACTTGCCGCTGCTGGTAATCTTGCTGGCATCTGGTCCGCATGGGGACCAGCGATACAGAAGTTTTTCGGTTTTTGATTTGAAGCTTGTATAACCATGCCATGCACCGGATCGTGGCAAAAGTCGGCCACTCCCGGTGATGGCTACGTTATGCATTGGAGTTAAATAAGGATGTATGCTTTTAAAACTCTCGCGAGAAATAATTATTCTACTAAGGGTGGAAACATAGAATGGTATCCACCCCAAAATGGTGTTCCTGGAATTTGGTTGAGCGAAGCTCCAAAAACATATGAGAAATACTATCTTTGCACCAAAGAAAATGTCATATATTGGCTTGATGAATGTATATATGTCGCTGAAATACAAGGTGGCTATTCAGTAGAAAATGGGGATGTTACTGTTGAAGATGCCCGTTTAGTCCAAAAAATAAACGGTTGGAATAAAGATTTTAAGAGAAAATTCGCCGATAATTGTTATGAAGCAATAAAAAGCATGTGCGCTATTAAAAAATACGAAAAAAATTTTGAACTTTTCAAGCAAGCCTACGAAGCTATGAATATAGTTGCGATTTCAAAAATTGCTGACAGCATTAATCCAGATTTCTTCAAAGAGCAAAATGCAATTATAATTAGGGTTATTGATGAAGAGATTAAAGATGAATATAAAATTCTTGCATAAAATTTAATATTCATCTGGACTCAGTACCATCGCCCATAGACACACGTTATACGCGTTAAAGGGATAGAAGATGAATATGAACAGCATGCTTGAAGTTCTAACTAAACTTTCTGATACAGGAATTGCAATTATCGGGATAATAGTAGCCATTTTTGCAATAGTTGGAGGTGAATTCAACTTCAAAGTGCACCAAATGAATTTAAGATTTGCCAGAAATCAGGAATCTTTTTGTTGAGTTGATTTTTTCCATAATAACTTGTCTTGACAAGATGCTAAATAGCTGTTAACTTACACTCAAATAAACGCTGTTTCTGGATTATAACGATTATATTGTAAGCCCCGGAATACAACCGGGGCTTTTTTTATTTTCAGGAACACACAATGAAAGGATTACAATGAGTTTCAACAAATTTAATTTTCATCCGCATGTTGCGGCAGGCGCCAGGGCGGCAGGTTATGTAGCGCCAACACCGATACAGGAGCAGGCAATTCCGACTGTAATGTCG
>JAABPS010000262.1 GCA_011391835.1 Desulfobacteraceae bacterium | reverse complement strand
GTAATCGGGTTGTCTTTTTCCACGATGCTTGATCGCTGTTCCAATACATCAAATATCCTATCGGTAGCGGAAAGACCCTTTTGAACTGCATTATTCAGTTTGCTTAAATTTTTTATCGGCCCATAAAGCATCATAACGGCTGCTAAAAAAGACATAAACGTCCCCGCTGTATAAGCGCCGGATATGACCGCCGTACCGCCATACCATATAGTAAAGGCTCCGCCAAGTCCGCCAAGGAATTCCATGAGGGGTGATGAAATGGATTTTGCCTTTATTTCTTTGACTTCAAACTTAAATATTTTCCGGGTTTGTTTGAAGAACCGCTCCTTTTCGTATTGTTCCCGCCTAAACGCTTTGACAATCTTGTTCCCTGCAAACGTCTCATGCAAAAAAGCGGTCATATCCGCCATAGCTTCCTGGCATCCTCTGCTGACCCTGCGGATTCTTCTTCCAATAGCCACAATGGGATAATAGGCAAATGGCAGGACTAAAAATGCAAAAATAGCAAGTTTTGGTATCTGATAAAAAATAACAACCGTTAATCCAATAACAGTGAACACATCTTTTATGGATCCGGTAACAGCAGATGTCAGCATATTTTTGACCACATTGACATCATTGGTAATGCGTGACATCAAAACCCCTGTCTTTTCTTTATGGAAATAGGCCAAAGGAAGATCCTGGATATGGTCATAAAGAGAATCTCTGAACTGTTTTATAATTTTCTGACCAATATACCCCAGAATATATTCTTCTCCATAGGATGCAACCCCCTTAATAAGCGCGACAATAATAACTGCAAACGTCAGATACATCAGCTTGGCATAATTTTTTTGGACGAACACATCATCTAAAACAGGTTTGATCAAGTATGCCATTAAAGCGGTTGTGCCTGCGACAAGCAACAAACAACAAATGGATAAAAAAAGCAAAAACCAGCTTTCCTTTACAAGTAACAGCAACTTTTTACTTCTTTCATTTAAAATCGGCTTTTTCATTTTTCTATGTTCCTAATTTATATAATGGTTGAAATGCCTATCCACATTGGCAGTAATATGATTCAGGGATTTTTCAAAAGCCAGTAACAGCGTCTTTTCCTCTTCCTTGCTCGCATTCCTGGGAACACAGATCGGATAATCATATTCAACGCGACATATGGTAAAAGGATACGGAAGAATAAATCGATCCCAGCTTGAAAATATGGCCATGCGTTTTGCGCTATAACTTACAGGGACAATAGCATAACCGGTCATCTTTGCCAGAGTAATAATTCCAGGTTGAGCCTTAAAACGGGGCCCTAGAGGACCGTCAGGGATTACTACTCCCGGCTTCTTTTTATTTTTCATAATTTTAATCAGCCGTATCAGCGCTTTTCGTCCTTTTTTTGAAGTGGATCCACGAACCGTTTCATGCCCCTGGCGTTGTACAATTCTGGCGATAATTTCACCATCACCGGATGGGCTTACCATACTGACTCCGTTTTGCTTTTTGTACAGATAGCTAATCAGAAGGATTCGTGAGTGCCAGAAAGCAAGAATGAATTCTCTGGAATCTAAAACATGCCTGGCTTTTTCAAGTCCGATAACTTCTATCTTGGTAGTCAGAAAAATTAAATCAATGATGAGTTTCCCGGCAATCCCAATAGCGTTCCACTTTAACTCAGCGATGACTTTACGAAGCATGTGTATCATTTCAACAGCACATCAGATGAATCGCAATCTCAGCAACACGCTCGGATGCACCGGTACTCCCAAGTGTTTTTTGTATGCCCAGAAGTTCGCTTTTCAATTTATAAAGCTTTTTTCGATTGTTTATCATCTCCAGAACCACGTCTGCAATTTTTTCTGGAGTTACGTGTTGTTGAAGCAGTTCAGGTACGATGCTTTTACCTGCCACTAAATTGACAAGTCCTACATGTTTTATCCCTCGAATTAAAAACCTGGCCATCAGGTAGCTCAACCAGGACATCCTGTAAATAATGACCATAGGCACACCTGAAATGGCGGCTTCAAGGGTCACAGTGCCGGAAACTGCAATGACAAATGCACTCTGTTTTAAAAATTGATCAATCCCGCCCGGGCTAACTTTTGCTTTCGGCATGTTTTTATTATTTTTAATAATCGTTTCTACCAGTTCCTGTTTCACTGTAGGAGCCAGTGAAACGATAAATTTTGCTTTTCTGACATGCTGGCGGATACAATTTGCCGCATCGAGCATAATGGGCAGATGCCGAAGAACTTCACCATCTCTGGAACCAGGAAGAATACCGATGACCGGAGTATTTTTAAAACTCTTTGTTTCACCTTTGCCCTGATAGGCGTGAGCCTTATCAAGCAACGGATGCCCAACATATGTGACAGGAATACTATGTTTTTTATAAAATGCTGCTTCAAAGGGCAGAATAACCGCAACATGGTTGACACGTTCTTTAATTTTTTTAACCCGTCCTGAGCGCCAGGCCCATACCTGCGGGCTGATATAATAAAGAACAGGTATATTAAGTTTTTTTGCTGTTGCCGCGATATGAAGATTAAAATCCGGGAAGTCTATCAGAATGAGCAGATCGGGTCTTAAACTTTTCAAAAGTCTTTTAGCAACTCTTAACCCTTTCAAAATGCTGAACAACTTGGGAAACACCTCTGTCAACCCAACAACCGAGAGCTTCTCTGCATCAAAAAGGATTCGCACGCCTTCCTTTTTTAATGCATTCCCGCCGATACCGAAAAAAAACAAGTTTTTATTTTTTTCGCGCATCGTTTTTACGAGCCGTGAACCATGGATATCGCCTGATGCCTCACCAGCAATAATCATAACACAATCGTTTTGTTTTACTGAACCCAAAATACTACTCCTCTGGAAAGCGACCATGAAATTTAGTTATTTGTCCCATGATATCAAACGCTATTTTCAGCGCTTCACGCCCCATCTTCCCTGTTACTTCAGGCTCACTCCGGCGTATGACTGAACGCACAAATGATTTCAATTCATCATTCAATGCATCTCCTTTTGAGAAACACCGTTTTTCAATCTCCATCCCCGGAATGATACTATCCGTGTGTTTCCCGTTTGGTTTGATAATGACTGTTTCATGATTTTTAAAATCAATTGAAATATAAGAATCTTTTTGAAAAAGTCTTATCTTTCGTTCATTTCTTCCAGAAATCCTGCTTGCCGTAACATTGGCAACAGTGCCATTTTTAAACTCGAGTCGCGCATTTGCGATATCCACATGATCTGAGATAACAGGCATCCCGGAAGCTTGGATATTCTCAATTTCAGATTGAACAAAATTTAAAATAATATCAATATCGTGTATCATCAAATCCAGCACCACGCTAACATCCGTACCCCGTTCATTATAAATGCTGAGACGGTGTGATTCAATAAATCGCGGCATTCGGATAGCATCCTTTAGTGCGACAACAGCAGGATTAAATCGTTCAAGATGTCCTACCTGAATAAGTCTTCCATTAGATTCCGAAATGCGGATAAGCTCATCTGCTTCATCAACCGTAGCGGCCATTGGTTTTTCAATGAGTACGTCTACATTATTTTCGAGACATTCCCTGCTTATCAGAAAGTGTGCAGGAGTAGGGACAACAATGCTGGCGGCTTCAATTTTACGAATAAGTTCTTTCGGGTCGTTATATACATCCGTATGAAGTTCTTTGGCAACATGCCGGGCCTGCTGTTCATTTATATCCGCAACACCCACAAGATCCACGTTCTCCATTTGCGCATATTTCTGAGCATGAAATCTGCCTAAATATCCTACGCCGATAACCCCGACTTTAAGTTTTTCTTTTGACATATCGTATGTTGTCATCCGTTTATTTTTCAAATCAACGGATTAAATTATAAAGAAGTATTGTTTTTCATTCTGTCATTATTGAGTACAACAATTGAGATACCATATGTATCTGCCTGGCTGATCATTTCATCCTTGTCAAAAACAACAGCTTTCCCAGCTTCAATAGCCAGAACGTTCACGCCGTAATCATGCATGATGTGAATGGTCTGAGCCCCAATAGCAGGGATGTCAAATCTCTGATCTTGATTGGGTTTGCACACTTTTATAACAACCGCATTCCCTTTCCCAAGCTCTCCCCCTCTTTTGATCGTGGCATCTGTTCCATCGATAGCTTCAACCGCAAGAACAGAACCTCCTCCGATGACCACACATTGCCCAATATCAAGTCTGCCAACTTCTTTGGCAAGATGCCACCCAAGATAAATATCGTTCCATTCTGACTGGGATGGCTTTTTTTTTGTCCAGCATCCTTCTTGTGCCAGAAGCGACGGAAGAAGGAAGGTGGCCGCTCTCACCTGTATTCCCTCTTCTTCGAGTAATCGTGCAAATGCACTCAGCAGTTCATCGTCATGTGTATGTTTAATCCCTGCAAGGACTGCAATCGCCTTTGAATCCGGCCTGAAGTTTGAAAACATTCTGATTTTTTTGACTGCGCCCATCATGACAGCTTCATTGACAGAGTGCTCTTTAAAATACTTTAATAACCGCTTGACCTGGCCAAGATACAGCCATTGGATACCGTCGACATAG
>JAABPS010000261.1 GCA_011391835.1 Desulfobacteraceae bacterium | reverse complement strand
GGTTATGAACCTGGTCAACAATCTCTTTCAACCTGTTGAAAAAATCTTCAGGCAGCATCCCAGGCGTATCGATTAATTCATGCAGAGTCTTCCCTTCGATAAATTCATGGTAATATCCCCGCCAGCCCAGCCGTGGCCCCAGTTCCGGCACCCCTTCGATGT
Source organism: Desulfobacteraceae bacterium (assembly GCA_011391835.1). Classification (GTDB taxonomy): domain Bacteria; phylum Desulfobacterota; class Desulfobacteria; order Desulfobacterales; family JAABPS01; genus JAABPS01. Next base: position 4,436 of record JAABPS010000261.1, on the reverse strand, counting down.
CTGCAACCATCTTGTATACTTTATATTCATGGGATGACATCAATGCTGCAAAAGGTCTGAAAAGAATTCCCAGGATAAACCTGAAATCACTGAGTTTGAGTACGAATCGACGTCCTTGATCATTTTTATACAACACATTTACGGAAAAAAAATCATCTTTGAGGATTTTCTCGTAAGAGTATGTTTCTCCTTTAATTATTGTTTTTTCTGGGTATTTCCTCAAAATTGATTCCAATCCTTCGTTATGGGTTTAAGCATGTATCAATAGCTGCCATTTATTTTTATGTTCCTGATATTTAGGCTATCACACCAATAGATGTCAACCCAATAAATGCTGTACTGATCTGAAGGATTCTGATAAATCTATTATAAACGTAATCAATGGATCACTATGGTGTATAGACTTCCTGAATTTAAAATCTGTCTTTTTTTAGTAACCATAACCCTTGCGGTCTTTTGGCAGCTTCCCACCCATGATTTCGTAAATATTGATGACAGTGTTTATGTGACGCATAATCCATACATCAAGGAAGGGTTTACGGCAACCAGCATCAAATGGGCATTTACATCCTTTCATGCGGAGTTCTGGCATCCTGTGACCTGGCTGTCTTACATGCTGGATGTTGAACTCTTTGGCATGAACCCTGGCGGATATCTTATCACAAACCTGCTCCTTCACATGACAAGCACAATACTTCTTTTCATATTCCTGAACCAGGCCACTAAGTGTTTATGGCGAAGCACAATTGTTGCTGCTTTGTTTGCTATCCATCCGCTTCATGTGGAGTCTGTTGCGTGGATTGCTGAAAGGAAGGATCTTTTAAGCGCTTTTTTCTGGATGCTGACCATGCTATTCTATTCGTGTTATGTTAAAAAACCAAATTGGACAGGGTACCTTGCCTTCTCGCTATTCTTTATCCTGGGGCTTATGTCAAAGCCCATGCTGGTGACGCTTCCCTGTATACTTCTTCTTCTGGACTTCTGGCCTCTGAATCGTTTTGATCTCTTTAACAAAGGCATGTTACAAAAACGGCTTAACCAGACAAAAATGGTGAATGCCGTTCTTGAAAAAATACCATTATTCATTATTTCTATTTTGTTTAGTCTTATCGCATTCATTGCCCAGAAAAGCAGTCAAGGCATAGCATCTTTTGATTTATTTCCTTTTAAAACACGTATTGCCAATACCTTGATATCATATACCAGCTATTTAGGAAAAACATTCAATCCATTTCGACTGGCTGTATTTTATCCTTATGAATACCAATTTCATGCCTATCAAATTATTATATCTTTTTTAGTTATAATTTTCATCACCCTATTTGCCATCGATTTCATAAATAAATGGCCTTACCTCATCACGGGATGGCTCTGGTATCTCGGAACACTGGTTCCGGTCATTGGAATAGTTAAATTCGGCAATGCATTTGCCATGGCGGACAGATATACATACATCCCCTTAATTGGTATTTTGATCATCATTGCATGGGGTGGGCATGATATCATGCGACGAATCGGCTTTCGGAAAATATTTATATCAACACTGGGTGGCGTTTTTATACTGATCTTAATGATCACATCCTGGATACAGGTGAGTTACTGGAAAAACAGCATTACGCTGTTTAGTCACACGCTCCATGTAACAAAGAACAATTTTCTGGCCCATAAAAATCTTGGCACCGCGTTCGTCAACCAGGGCAGGATTGATAAGGCCTTCCCTCATTTTCAGGAAGCTATACGAATTTCACCTGACAATCCGACTGCCCACCTAAATATGGGCACATGCTATCTGTTTTATGGCGAATTTGACGCAGCAGTAAAGTACTTTCAGACAGCATTGGAATTAAACCCCAATTACCAAAAAGCCCGTCTGAATCTTGACAAAGCTCTGTCCGCTCAAAAAGATGCTGATCTGGCTATTTCCATTCTCAAAACCTCCATACAAGCAAATAAAAATGACCCCATTCCCCACTATAATTTAGCAAATATTTACAAAGAAAAAGGAGATAAGAATAAGGCTGTATTTCACTACAAAAAAGCGCTCACGTTGAAACCTGATTATGTGGATGCAAAACGGGCATTGGGAAGTTTGGCCACGGACACGAATTAACTATCGAAACTTACTTCAGGATAAAAATGAAAACGGGCAGCCATATTTGGCCAGCCCGTTATTTTAACTGGAGGCGGCAACCAGATTTGAACTGGTGAATAGCGGTTTTGCAGACCGCTGCCTTACCACTTGGCTATGCCGCCAAAAAAATGGAGCGGGAAACGGGATTTGAACCCGCGACTTCGACCTTGGCAAGGTCGCACTCTACCACTGAGTTATTCCCGCTCACCAATGCTGTTCTGTTTAATTGCTAATACCCATTTTGTCAATATAAATTATGCCTTAACAGGTGTTTAAACCTGACAAAATAATCCACCCCTGACCATACGGTAAAGATCAGCGCACCCCATATCATGACATATCCGATCGCATGTGAGTTGAGTCCTAAAAAGGGGTAATGCAGCAGCAGAGGAATTATAGCGCCAATCTGAAATCCGGTCTTGTATTTTCCAAGCCTGGACGCTGAAACATCTTCTCCTTCCTGGGCAATAATATTCCGAAGGCCAGTTACCGCGATTTCCCTGCCAATGATGACACATGCAATCCATGCAGGGATTCGGCCGTGAGCGACAATCGTAATCAAGGACAATGAAATGAGCAGTTTGTCCGCAACAGGATCCATAATTTTCCCGAAATCAGTTACAAGACCTCTTTCCCTGGCAAAATAGCCGTCAAAATAATCGGTAATCGCGGCAACACTGAATTGCAGTGCCGCAAAAAAACTGCACACTTCATTATCATAGATCATTAAAAGTACAACGATCGGAACCGCTGCAATGCGATAGAGCGTCAGCCGGTTTGGATTGCTGATCATTCGTTTCAATATGGCAGATTTCATCATAGTATTCATTTCTGTTTATTTCTTTGCTTTTTTCCAGTCATTTAGAAATGCCTGAATTCCTTTATCGGTCATAGGATGCTCTGCCAGTTTCTTTAGCACATTAAATGGAATGGTTGCAATATCTGCGCCCATCATGGCTGATTCCAGCACGTGTAACGGATTTCTGACACTGGCAACAATGATTTCGGTATCAAATGCATAGTTATTAAAAATCTCCACAATCTGTTCCACCAGAAGGAGACCGTCGTGTGACAGATCATCCAGTCTGCCCACAAAGGGGCTCACAAACGCCGCTCCTGCCTTGGCAGCCATGAGCGCCTGGAGCGCAGAAAAAACCAGCGTGACATTTGTTTTTATTCCCTCTTCTGAAAGGGTTCGAACTGCCTTGAGTCCGTCCGTTGTCATGGGAATCTTCACCGCAATATTTTTATGGATGGCAGCCAGTTTCCGCGCTTCCCTAAGCATTCCATCCACATCAAGACTAATCACTTCTGCGCTGATGGGCCCATCCACAATTTGACATATTTTTTTTATAATATCTTCAAAATTTCCCTCTTCTTTTGCTATCAGGGATGGATTCGTGGTAACGCCGTCCACCATCCCCATGCTGTGGGCTTCTTTTATTTCATCAATATTTGCCGTATCAATAAAAAATTTCATTGAGTTGAACCTCCAGTGCCTTTTGGCAATTGACTTCTAAACTATCAGGATTGTTTTTTCCTTTCAATAAAGCCGGCTCTGCATTTCTCGCTGCAAAAATACAGATCCTCTCCATTGTGCCTGTAATGAACTCCATTTCGCTTCGGGAAATAGGCTTCACAATAGGGGTCCTTTATCATCACATCATCAATCTTTCCTGTGCCTCTCTCAGAAGAAGAGACCTTTCCAAAACCATGCTGGCCGGCTATTGGCTTTAAAACTCTGTAACAGAGATATGCCAACCCTGCAATAATGAAAAATCGTATCATGTATATTCTACCACCCTTTGTCCTGTATCCGTTGTATTGGCTAACAGATCCCTCATTGTTTTTTGCAATACAGGATGAACAAGATTTGGGTTTATATCACATATTGGCTTCAACACAAAACGCCTATTATGCATTCTGGGGTGAGGAATCACCAACTGAGGTGATTCCATGATCAAATCATCGTAAAAAAGGATATCCAAGTCTAACATCCTGGGACCAAACCGAATCCCATCTTCTGCTCGTCCTGCTTCTTTTTCAATTAATTTCAGCCTGTTAAACAACAGAACCGGTTCAAGTGAGGTGCGTATCTCCGCCACCGCATTTATAAACCATGCCTGATCTGTATAGTCAACAGGCTCTGTTTGATAAAATTTTGATGTTTCTTTCAGCTCAATCCCATGTGTTTTTCTTAATGCAGATATGCCGTTCCTGCAATTGTCTATTGGTTTCCCAATATTTGAACCAATTGAAATATAAGCCGTATGCTTCCGGCCTTCGTGATCATCCACTTGATTTA
>JAABPS010000260.1 GCA_011391835.1 Desulfobacteraceae bacterium | reverse complement strand
AGGTGTTTCTGTTTTGGCTCTTTTTATACAGCCGTTTCAACAGGTCGGGTAAAAATACAACTAAGGGCAGGTATCCGGGCCATGTCCAGTAAACCGAAGCATTTTTCTGGTCCGTCCAGAAGCCGATGAAAAAATATCCTGCCAGATACACAAAAGAGAAGCAGGCGATGAGTGCATGACGGTCATTTCCGCGTCGTGCTTTATTTATGGAAACGATCAGGATCAGGATTAAACTGACATAAAGAAAGGGTGTGACCATCAGCGCCTGTTTTACGGGTTGAAGAAGTGCGATAGGCTGAAATGTCCATGGGTGTCTGTCCAAAAACTGAAATTTGATTGACTGGAACTCATTGTTAATATTATATAAAATAACAGGAACAATACCGACAGCCCCGATGGCGAATGACAGCCATACCCCCTTTTTTTTCAGGTACTTCCGCCCATTTTTTGTAAGCACCAGATACAATAGCATCCCGGCAACAACACCTATAAACCGGTAGTGTGTACTAAATCCCAACGCAAAACTGATTCCCAGGAGTATCCACGACGCCATGTCGCTGTTTCGGGTGGCTCTTTCAAAAAAAATAAGTGCCAGCAATGCGAAAAAGGTCAGCGGTACATCCGGCATTGCCAGCATTCCCATACACGCGAAATGGGGCAACGTCAGGCTCGCTGCTCCAGCCAGCCAGGCGTCACGGCCAACCAGAGGACGGGCAAGCCGGGTGATGAAAAACGGCAGAAGACATCCAAGAATGAGAAAGACGAATCGAACACCCAAGTATGTGTTCCCAAGAATACCTGTGCCTAATTTTACGAGAAAGGCTGTCATAAACGGGTGGTCAATATAGGCAGGAGCCGGGTGCTGGGCACACAACCAATAGAATGCCTCATCAATGAACAAGGGGAATCGGGCAGCAAGGATAAACTTAGTAATTGCTATAATGCCGAAGACAACAGCCGCAAATGCTGGAATCGTTTTTTCAGTAAATAATTGTTTCAATCTGAGCGTTACCTGAGATAGTGAAAATCGAGTAAATTTTATAATTCATTGACATGTATTTGTATAGTAAAATATTTTTCTTTTTTGGAGAAGCCCAGGCTGCGGCTTGGTCAGCATGGAAGAATTTGTTCACTTGCCGATAGACGTCAGTGACGATACAATGAATAATCATACCAAATAATTATAGTTGATATATGGTGCAGGATAGGTGTATGAGAGCTGTCATCAGTTGAATACAGATAGCGGTTTATATATAAAAAACAGAGCCGGTAAAGGTCAAAAATCGTTGTTTTTAAAAATTCATACTCAATAGGCTTTCACATGAAAACAAATAGTCAGACGGAGCACCCACATAAACGTATCATTTACTTCCTTGCCATTGCCTTCTTTGTCACGCTGACGGCTGCAAAAATATTTCTGGCCAGCCGATTAAGCCTGTTTGGGGATGATGAGGCATTTTACTGGCAATGTTCACAGCATCTATCGCTGGCATACAGTGATCACCCCTTTATGACAGCCTTTCTTATACTGTGCGGCACAAAACTGCTGGGGAACACATATCTTGGGGTAAGGCTGCTATTTCTCATCATGGGGAGCTTTATTCCATTTCTGATTTTTGTCATGGCCCGCTCTCTGGTTGGACACAGGGATGCATTGTACGCTGCTGCCATGAGCCTGGCAGTGCCCCTATTGGGCGGTATGGGCCTGCTGGCAATGCCGGATGTGCCACTGATCTTTTTCTGGATTCTATCGTTGACGGCATTTGAACGGGCAGTTCATTCGGAATCCATCTGGCCATGGATTCTTCTGGGAGTCAGCGTTGCTGCGGGCCTGAATACTCATTACCGGTTTGTGGTCTTCGTCGTGTCCGCTCTGGTTTATCTGGCCGTCTCACAGACCGGCCGCTGTCAATGGAAACGAACCGGCTTATGGGCAGCTGTGCTTATAGCAGGTGCGGGTCTGTTGCCTGTGGTATGGTTTAATGTGATGCATGATTTTGCGCCTCTCCGTTTTCAGTTTGTCAGCCGGCATCCAGGCATGTTCCAGCCCATGGCGCTTTTACAGCCTTTGCAGCAGGCAGCGTTCGTTACGCCGGTGCTGTACGTGTTTTTAATAATGATATTGGTTCAAGCACTCCAGCGTTCAGCCAACGGAGATGATACGAGCACGCTGCTTGCCAGTTTTTCTGTGGTGCCGTTGGCGGGATATTTTATTTTAGGGCTGTGGGCGGATCAGAAACATACCAATTTCCACTGGCCGCTGGTTGGCTATGTGCCGCTGCTGATACTCATACCCGGACTTATTCGGAGGTTCATCGATATGCCAGCCGGAAAATGGCGCCGGAAAGCAACATACGCAATTGCTGCTTTAGCCCCTGTTTTAGGTATTCTCGGGACGCTGGTACTGCTTGGGTATTTTTCAATGGCTGTATGGCCGCAATCTTTTGATGCTGTGTTTACACGTTTTAAACGCACTGCTCCCTATGATTTTGTGGGCTGGCGTGAGGCAGCGAATCGAACCAAATCGATTTTACAGCGGGCGACGAAAACGCCCGGGCCGGTATTGGTTACGGATAGTTTTTCGCTGGCGTCTGAATTGAGTTTTGAACTCGGCATTTCTGATCCGATATATGTTCTGGATCATGCGAGGAATTACAGGTATGGCCGCGCATACCAATATCGGATTTGGAAAACAGATCAGGCGGAGTTAATCAGAAAACAGCGTGGCAGGGATGCGCTGGTCATTATGGAAGAGACCAACTACAAACACCTGTACCCTCTCTGCTCCATGTTTGAGTCGATAGATGGATTGGATGTTTTTTATCTGTTTGAAGGCGCGAAGCAGTTTTTGTTTTTATACGGCCATGGATTAAAAGCGGAAGACGATTGGGTTCATTCAAGCCGCTGCGACCTTCCGTCAGCCTTTTTTCTGGACAGTCCTAAAGATAATGCTACCATTTCAGGCAGCGTGGTCATTAGCGGATGGGCTTTTAAAAATATGGGAGGAATTCAGAGGATTGAAGTTCTGGTTGATGGCAAGCCGGCAGGCGTTGCCCGTTATGGCATCGAGAGGCCTGACGTGGCAAACGCATATCCGGATGCGAGTGATCCTAATTACCCACATGTTGGTTTTCATTTTGTCTGGGATACCAGAAACGTAACAGCGGGAAGACATGATATCACTGTTCACCTGTTTCCGGTTATTGGTAACGACAGGATCGCAGCAGAAAGAAGAGTCTATGTTCGGCCGCATGTAAGATAAACTGAGCTGAATGGGATGGTGAGGATAATGACAGCATGTATTTTGCCCAGGATGAAGGCGTCCCTGGAAATTGTTCTGGGTAGTTTGCTATTTTTTGGTTTTTTGTGGTGTGTGTATCCTGAATACACCTCCTGGAAACATCTTCTTTTTCTGCTGATGATGCTGGGGCTGTTTATTTATTCGAAACAGAGCCGCAATGAAAGCTGGAAGGATCTGGGCGTGAGATGGGATAACTGGGCACCTTCTTTTAAGATACTTCTGGTCATTACCTTACTGCTAATAATCATACTGTCGATTATATGGATCCGGCTTTTTTCACTCAATTTTAGCTTTTACAAACAGATGGATTTTTGGGTGAAATTTTCAACCTACCCGCTCTGGGCTTTTATTCAGCAATACATTGCTCTTGCCTTTTTCTTCAGGCGGTTGCGGGAGGTCTTTTCTCCCCATCATGTTCCGGCGGTTTTTTTGTCAGCCATTCTCTTTTCCGCTGCTCATCTTCCCAATCTTCCGCTGGTTCTTTTTTCCTTTTTCGGTGGCCTGCTGTGGTCATCCATTTATCATAAATACAATAACCTTGTGGTCATTATCTTTTTCCATGCAATCATGGGAGTATTTTTATCCACAATTTTAATGATGAATTTATCGGTCGGACCATGGACGGATTCACTCCGGTTGACCAAAACAACACCTGTGGACTATGCCGTTGATCGTGTGAACGGAAAGCCTGCAGGCGAACGGTTCTCCCCCATAGAAATAAAAAGAACGGATAAAGCCATCACAGTGAACGGCTGGGTCGCAGGCAAAAATTCAAAGGTGGAAACCGTATCTATCCTCCTGGACGGGAATGCGTTCGCGTGCAAATACGGAACCAGAAGAGAGGATGTGGCGGCATTCTTTCATAATCCTGAATATGCGTATTCCGGTTTTCAGGCAACCATCCCTATTGCGGGCATTAAACCGGGCACTTATTATATGAAGCTGAAGATATCACTGAAGGACAAGCGATATCCCCATTATCCGTCGAAAAAAATCAGGGTTAAAATACAGTAAGATACAAGCAGGGTTTATTTTTGAATCATCAGGGTTAGATACAGTTCGTTAAACCTGTTGGATTTGACTGGTGCGCGTCTCAGTATTTCCATATTCTCAGCAATCGTTTTCCGGCTGAATTTTTGCCCTTGTATGGAATAATTAGTTATATCTAAATCAGCCAGAATACTTTTGATCTCGTCAGGCAGATACGAAGCATTCACAGAATTCGTAAATGCCTTGGCCTGATTTTTATTTAACATGTCGGTGACCTGCCCAACAACATCCATGGGCGCGTCTCTTCGAAGGTCACTGATATATGCCAGACCGTCGGG
>JAABPS010000259.1 GCA_011391835.1 Desulfobacteraceae bacterium | reverse complement strand
CACAACCGCCTATGAAAAAGCATTCGGCAAACTCGATCTTTTAGTCGTCAATGAAATCGTCATGAGTGAAACTGCCCGGCTGGCCCATTATGTATTGCCCTGCAGGTCATACTATGAATCATGGGACGGCACCTTCTTCCCCATGACCTTTCCGGGCGTTTTCTTCCAGATGCGGCGTCCCATTGTTAAACCAGAAGGAGAGTGTCTGGAAGCAGGCCAGATTTTTACGCGGCTGGCTGAAAAACTGGGCATCATCCCTGAAATCCCGGATGAACTTTACCAGGCAGCCAAAGGTGACCGGCTCACCTTCGGCGCCAAACTCATGGAATGGGCCGGGACTGAACCAGCCGCATTGTCGAATATGGTATTTGTTCTGGCAAAAACCCTTGGGAAGGAATGGGAAAGCGCCAACCTGGCCGCTCTCTGGGGCATGCTGATGACAGCGCCCAGGGCATTCAGCGCGAACGCCGCCAGAGCAGGATTTGAGCCGGGCATGGATCTGGGGGATCGTATCTTCCAGGCGATTTTAGATACCCCCCAGGGTCTTTGGGTTGGAAAGGCAGATACAGAGGATAATTTTTCCAACATCCGTACACCATCCGGGAAAATAGAAGTGTTCATTCCTGAGATGGAAGCCTCCGCAAAAAAGCTTGATGCATCCAGTGAAATGAACAGCCTGAAAATGCCGAAACACTTTCCCCTGATTTTAAATGCCGGCAGGCACATGGATTACAATGCAAATACCCTTATGCGAAACCCGGAATGGAACAAGGGCAAACGCGCCTGTACTGTGGCCATCAATCCTGCAGATGCAGAAGCATTAGGTCTCACGGACGGCCAGCAGGTGCGCATATCTACCGAAGCGGGAAGCGATGCGGGAGAACTCCAGGTTTCCTCGCAGATCCGGAAAGGAACCGTTCTCGTCCCCCACGGGTTTGGATTGATGTATGATGGCAAGGTGTATGGCATCAATGTCAACCGCTTGACCAAAAACACTCACCGCGACCCCCTTGGCACGCCCTTGCATCGGTTTGTGCCCTGCCGGGTAGAAGCAGCAGAGTTCTAATGGCCACCGCCGTTACATCTAATAGGAAAACGCGAAAAACAAATTAAAGAAACAGGAGATAACTCCCATGAACACGAACGTATATAAAGAAATGGTTGATGTGATGAAAAACCGCCGCGGGCCGTTCGCCGGTGCCGACATACCGGAGTTTTACAAAATGGTTGAAGTTCTCTTTACACCGGAAGAGGCGGAAGTGAACAATGCCATGTCAAAAAATCCGGAACCTGCGGCAGAAATTGCCAAAAAATTAAATAAAGAGGAAACGGAAGTAAAAACCATACTGGAAAGAATGGCAGATAAAGGATTATGCGCAGTCCATAAATTTGAAAATACTCAATATTACCTGGGTCTGCCCTTTATGCCCGGCATATTTGAATATCAATTCATGCCAGGCAAAACCACAGACAGAGACAAGCAGATTGCCCGGTTGGTATATGCGTATAAACGTGCATATGAAACCAAAACAAGCCCTGCCCGGCGAACCTTTCCGTTTACGCGGGTCATCACAGTAAATAAAAAAATACAAGCCGGAAATCAGATTCATACCTATGACCAGATGGCAACCTATATTGATAAATATGATAGCATTGCTGTGGCCACATGCTTTTGCCGGCATGCAGCAAAACTCCGCGGAGAAGATACCCACGGAATGCCCATGGATGTCTGCATGTCCTTTGGACCCGGAGCCGAATTCATTATTGAACGGCTTGGAGGAAAACGCCTGAGCAAGGAAGACGCAATGAAAGTACTGGATATTTCTGAAGAAGCAGGCCTGATTCACATGAGCCGGAATACGTCTGAAGATATTGATTTTGTCTGCAACTGCGACCGCTGGCACTGTGAAGAAGTCAAAGCAATTCTGCAACTGCCAAAACCCGCGCTGTTTTTCAATTCAGGTTTTCAGCCGGTTTTTAATCCAGATCTGTGCACAGCATGTGAAGAATGTATCCTCCGGTGTCCGCCAGAAGCCCTCACCATGGGCGATGATAATGTCCCAACAGTAAATCTTGACCGGTGTTTCGGATGTGCTGCGTGCGCCACAGGGTGTCCTTCGGATGCCATACACATGGAGATCAAACCAGGTTTCCCCGTGCCGCCTAAAGACAAGAAAGAACTTTCCTCTTCAATTAAAGCCAGTCTGGGATAATCACCATTGGGAAGATAAAGACAATGTTCTTTCACTAACGGTTTAAAATAAATCAGAATTCGGATGTTAAATACGTAACGGGTTGATGTTATATGGTGGTAATCAACAGAGGCGTGAGGCCTGCAAAAACAATTTACCAGAAATTTCAGTTATCGCTGTCTTCACAAACCAACTGGAGCCAACCGGAAAATCACGATTGGCTCCAGGAACATACGATTTTTTCAGACGTTACCCGTTCTTCTTCTCAAATTCCTTCATAAACCCCGTCAGCGCATTCACAGCTTCCTGCCCGGTGGCATTATAAATGGATGCCCGGCATCCGCCGACCGAACGATGCCCTTTTAAACCGCCAAGCCCGTTTTTCTGCGCTTCATCAATAAACTTCTTTTCCAGCTCTTCGCTGGGCAGACGGAACGTCACATTCATCAGTGAACGGCTGCCCGGTTCAGCCGTGGCCTTATAAAACTTGCTCGAATCCATATAACCGTAAAGCGTTTCTCCTTTTTTCCGGTTAATGGCATCCATCTTCTCAAGACCGCCGATGGTTTCTTCCAGCCATTTCAGTACCAGTTGAATAATATAAATACCAAAACAGGGTGGTGTATTATACAGCGAATTCGACTCCGCATACGTGGTATATTTGAGCATGGCAGGAAGATTATCCGGCACCATCTTAAGCATATCCTCACGGATAATCACCATGCACACTCCCGCAGGGCCGATATTTTTCTGCGCGCCCGCATAGATCAGAGCGAATCTGTCCGCATCCAGCGGCCGGCTCATGATATCCGATGACATGTCCGAAACAATGGGCACGCCTTTGGTATCCGGAAAAGACGCCCACTGGGTCCCCTTGATGGTATTGTTTGATGTAATATGGACAAAGGCGGCATCTTTGCTAAAAGAAATTCCTTTTGGAATATAAGAGTAATTCTTGTCTTTGGAAGACGCAACCACCGTGATCTTCTTTCCCAGGATTTGGGCCTCTTTAATGGCTTTGGAAGACCATGTTCCGGTATCCACATAATCCGCGGATTTATTCCCATCCAAAAAATTCATGGGAATCATGCAAAACTGCATGCTGGCCCCGCCCTGAATAAAAAGCACCGTGAACCGGTCATCCAGTTTCAGCAGCCGCTTTGTTCGCGCAACTGCATCATTAATAATATCTTCAAAGAGTTTGGATCTGTGGCTGATTTCCGTAATCGACATCCCCGATCCCTTGTAGTTTAGCAATGATTCCTGAGCTTCTTCAAGCACGCTTTCAGGAAGCGCTGCCGGACCTGCATTAAAATTGTGTATTCTGTGATGCCCCATCTTTTCCCTCCGTTCACTCAAAACTTTTAAAATTAAACATATACCAGCCTGTATTGAACTGTAAAACGTATTTTTCAGAAGTATCTTCCAGATAATATGAATTATGTCAATCAGTATTTTGAGGGTGTATCAAATGATCCAGATGGCAAGTATTGACAAACAGCTCTGCAGTATCATAAAGTCTTACATAACGCCGAATCTGAGATTTCATTCGTATAAACAATTATTCGACAGGGACTATCTGCCATGAAAATCTACAACCACCCATCGCCATCTTCTGAAAAGAAACTTAAATCTATTATCAACCGGGCCCCTGGCTTTACGAAAAAAGACTACCAGTACGTCAGCCGAATTGTTGATGATGTGAGAAAAAACGGTGACAAAGCGTTGATAAAATATACCAGCCAATTTGACTCTCCGGCTGTTACACTTCAATCCTTAAAAGTTACCGAAAAAGAGTTCTCTGATGCATCCAGAAAGGTGGATAAAGCTTTTTTAAGGGCTCTCAATCGCGCGACCAGTCAAATCGAAATATTTCACAAAAAGCAATTGCGAAATTCATGGATCACGTCGGATCGGCCAGGAACCCTGCTCGGCCAGCTAATGAATCCAGTTGATGGAGCGGGTATTTATGTGCCGGGTGCAAGGGGAGGCAAAACACCCCTGGTTTCTTCTGTGCTCATGGCTGCAATCCCGGCAAAAGTGGCGGGGGTGAAGCATATCGCCATGGTGACCCCGCCCACTCCGGCAGGAAACATTAACCCTCATCTGCTCGTTGCCGCAAAAAAAACAGGTATTCACGCCGTATTTAAAGCAGGAAGCGCATGGGCCATTGCTGCTTTGGCCTATGGGACGGAAACGATTCCCAAAGTCGATGTCATTGTCGGACCCGGAAATATTTATGTTACGTTGGCTAAGATGATGGTAACAGGAACTGTGGGAATCGACATGCTGGCCGGCCCCAGTGAAATTCTGGTCATTGCGGACGACGCCGCAACACCGGAATACTGCGCAGCGGATTTGCTCTCTCAGGCAGAACACGACACCTTTTCGTCAGCTATTCTCATCACCACCAGCAAAGGTATTGCCGATTCTGTTGCCAGCCATG
>JAABPS010000258.1 GCA_011391835.1 Desulfobacteraceae bacterium | reverse complement strand
GTAACTGTAACATTTGAGAAAAAGAACCGCTCATTTGAGCGATTGCTGCTGGCTCCTATTTCATTAAATCTTCTTATGTTCGCAAAGACGGCCGGTGCCATTCTTTTTGGTTCAGCTAATGCAGTTGTTCCCATCGTACTTGCTCTATTCCTGACTGATCTTCCAGCTATTTCATGGAGAATTGTATTGCCTGCTATCATGTTAATAGCCATTGTTTCAACATTTCTTGGGCTTTTTATAGCCGTGTCTGTCAGCGAGGTGTTTGAAGCACAGACCTTTTCAAACTTTTTCCGTTTTCCGATGATTTTTCTTTGCGGCCTGTTTTTCCCGATCGACTCTCTTCCGATAGTCCTGCGTCCGCTGTCTTACATATTACCCCTAACATACGGTGTGGACATTCTTCGTGGATCAATAACTGGAACGAATATGATGTCCCTTTTGTTAGATTTCCTTATTATCACCTGTTTTTGTATAATTCTATTTTATGTTAGCCTGAGAAACATTAATAGGAAATGGATTTCATAAATCGTGGCATATCAAGGCGCTGTACCGGACGGCAATTCCGCTGCGCTCCATTGCAGCCGATGAGCTTGTTCATTCGGTATAAGAAAGAATATTTCAAGACATTGTCATTATGAGATCGCCCGTTGAGTATCTGAAGAAAAGAATCGCCATTCGCGGTCTTGATTGGGGTGAAGCCCTCAAGAAAGGCGTTCATTCTAGACGGGGGATTTGTTATTCTCTTCGGGAGCATGTTACTCCTTGGCAAATATGCTGGAAAAAAAACATCCCATTTCCGTTGATCTGTCCAGAGGGGATACCGCAACGTTTGATGTCCGTTTTGAAACACCGGTCGATATAAACGCTCGTGCAGTGTTAGTTGAACCTGCGGCCCGATACGAAGGCATGTTGCCTTGGGTGATTCGTCCCTGGGAGGGATTCGAACACAGAGACGTTGAATCTCGCAGCAGGGGCGGTGTCAGCTCAAATGCCAAGGAAGTTATTCTTCAGGGTCAACACATTGATCTATTCCATAGGCCCGCCGGACATCTTGAACGGATATGGCGGGGATGAGGTTACCATTTTAGCCGACACTGATATTCCATCAGGCATTTACAAAATATGGCTAACCGGAGCATGCCTCGACCATGAGGCTGTGTCGCAATTACAATAATGACCGTTTTCAAAATTTTGTTTAGTTTGTCATTCCGGGCTCCGACCCGGAATCCAGTATAATTACAGAAAGATAAAAGCCTGGATCCTGAATCAAGTTCAGGATGACATGAAGAAAAATCAAAGATTTTTCTATTACGACACAGTCTGCAAGCCGGGTGATGACAGCAGTATGAAAAGATGAAGACGGCTTTGTATATGTATGGTAACGGTTGAACACATTTATCTCTATTCTCAACGATACGTATAGCTTGAGCTTTCAGGATAACCGGATAAAAATACTACTGGGTAACCAGACCGTTTAGAAAGTCGTCTATTTCAGAACGATATCTGCTGACCAAGTTAGAACCTGTATAGGTCGTTAGCTGAGTGGACCCTGACGCATTGGAATAGTAATATGAAAGATAGGTAAATTTAATTCCTTGAATGGTTCCGTTGATTTCAACATAAATAACCCTATTTCCATTTACCATCCTGTATTCTTGCCGGGCAATCTTTGCATCCGGCGCGGCATTTTTGGCATTTTGGAATGCGATGTCTGCAAGATCATCCATTTCAATCTCAATCCCCTCGGTGATTGCCATGGCATATAGATCTTCGCCCTTTAAAACAAACTCATACTCTGCATTAGGATTATTTTGCGCCTTTTTAAAAGACCATTTGTCCGTATTTATCCAGAACGCTGAATTATTTTTCTGGCTTTTTAGAAGAAAAGTTGATTCACTTGGTTTCGTGAATTGCTCCTCATTTATTTTGATCTTTTCAGCGGCATGCTGGCTTTCATTTGAATATATCCATGTTCCGTTGTCGTTTAATATCACTTCCCGGCCTGTATCTGTGATTGCCCGTTGACCCGCATGAACAGATAAAGCCGTGAACATCATCGTGAAGAAAATTATTCTTTTCATTTTTATGGCTCCTTTTTTTTGTTAGCCTTAGGTACATTCAAATCATAAATACTATTAAAAAACAACAAAATCATTGCATTAGATGATCAGTCAAAGGCCAGGGAAATCCCTGGGCAGAGACTCAGTCATTTGGCGTTATCAGCCAACTGACTGTGAGATGAACTATAAATTATTCTGGAATAAATATTAAAGTATGATATGAAAAATACTTAAAAGAATTCAAATGGCCAGGGGTTCAAGGAATTAAATTAAATGGCTGGAATATTGATAAATTAAGGAAGGACTTGTTTTCATGGAATTTAAAAGCGTTACACATGTCCAGGAAGCGCTGGAAAAAGCTGAATATATCTGCTCAACATCAATTGCCACCGTTGTATTTCTGGCGGGCGCCACCCATAAGCCGATTCTGGTTGAAGGCCCGGCAGGTGTGGGAAAGACAGAGCTCTCAAAGGCAGTTGCCCGAAGTCTTGGGCGGGAGCTGATCCGCATGCAGTGTTATGAAGGGCTGGATGAAGCCAAGGCGCTGTATGAATGGGAGTATGCCAAACAGCTTCTCTACACTCAGATGGTAAAGGAAAAGATCCATGAAGTAATCGCAGGCGCTGATTCGTTGCCAGATGCGGTAGATAAGATCGCTGAACAGGAAGACGCATTTTTTTCTGAGCGGTTTATACAATACCGGCCTTTGCTTCGGGCGATCTGTTCGGAACAGCCGGTGGTTCTGCTGATTGACGAAGTGGATAAATCCGACCCGGAATTTGAGGCATTTTTGCTGGAGATATTAAGCGATTTTCAAGTCACGATTCCGGAAATCGGCACCAAAAAAGCGATCAATATCCCATTTGTATTTTTAACATCCAATGATTCCCGGGATATGAGTGACGCATTAAAAAGGCGCTGTATTCATCTTTATATTGATTATCCGGACAGGGATCTCGAACTGAAGATCGTGAAAATGAAAACGCCGGATATTGAAAAGAAGCTTATGGAACAACTGGTGGACGCCATCCGCAGCATCCGGTCGCTGGACCTGAAAAAGAAACCCTGTATATCCGAAACCCTGGACTGGGCGCAATCCCTTATGGTGCTTCAAGTCAAGGACCTGTCGCCGGGTATCATTGCCGACACCTTGAATATGATCTGCAAATATCGGGCGGACGCGGACAGGGTCAAACAAAACATGGAAAAGATCATCCAGTAATCTGGTATTGCCATGGTTAACCTTGTGTTACGATTTGTATCCTGTTCAAGAGGCGCGGGCCTGCGGGCTTCCACATCAGAAGTTCTGGACTGCATTCATCAGCTTCAGTTAATCGATGTGACAGATGAGTCCCAGTTCAAAACAGTGCTTCGGGCCAACTTTGCCAAAAATCTCAGAGAACAAAGCAAGTTCGACCGCCTGTACCATCTCTTCTTTAAAGAACTGCGCGAAGATGAAAGTATCTCACATTCCGATTCCCTGGCTGACCGGATGGAAGAAGTCTTGCAATCCCTGGAAAAGAAATTTGACGACAAGGAAGGATTTACACCTATTCTGGATTTTCTGGCAGGAGACCCTCTTGAATTTCTTCAGGAACTGCGACGGATCATGGCAGAAGGCGACGGGACATATCGAGGCATTGGCGCTAACCTGGGGCCGGTTACCCGAAGACTTGAAGTTTTGCTCAGGCTCAACGCTGTCCGGGAAGCGCTTACGCAGTACATGGATAATAACCGGATGCGCATCGATTGGGAAGACCGACGGGATCTGCTTGCGCATTACAATGACCGTCTGGAGACTGCGCGCGATCTTTTAACCCGGGAACAGCGGGTACGAGGCAGCGGGCTTGAGAAAATAACTGTTTATGACAATAACCTGGGACGGCTGGGAGGAATTCCCTTTGTTTCTCTGACACAGCGAGAGATCGAAGAGATGCGCGATGTCATTGAGAAACTGGTCCGAAAACTCAAAGACAAGGTCAGTCTGCGGTATTCAAGAAATAACCGGGGGGTGCTGGACGTAAAAAAGACCCTGCGAAAATCAGCCAAATACAACGGCATTCCCATCGAAATTGTATTTAAAAACCGCCCGCCCAGAAAAGGAAAAATCGTCACCCTGTGTGATGTATCCAATTCCGTGTGGTCTGCTGCCAAGTTTATGCTCAATATGCTCTATTCCTTGCAGGAATGTTTTACCCAGGTGCGCAGCTTTGTATTCGTGGCAGGCCTGGCAGAAGTCACCAAAGTCTTTGAAGACAACGAGGGAAGCAAAGCAGTTGATAAGGCATTAAGCGAAGCGGACATTGAATATGGTGCGCCCACGGATTATGGACTCACGTTCCGGCATTTTAAACGGGACTATATGGATGCCCTGAACAAAAAGACAACACTGATCATCATTGGAGATGGGCGCTCCAATTATACCAATCCCGAAGCAGATATCCTGGGCGAGATGAAAGAAAGATGCCGGCGGGTGATCTGGCTGAATCCGGAAACCATGCGTTTCTGGTACACGGGCGACAGTGAAATAAAAACCTATGAGCCCTACTGCAACCAGCTGCGTCAGTGCCAGAACCTCAACCAGCTTGTTGATTTT
>JAABPS010000257.1 GCA_011391835.1 Desulfobacteraceae bacterium | reverse complement strand
AGATGGATATTCTGAATTTGCCCAAAAGAGAAAAAGACTGTTTCCCGGGATATGGTAAAGGAGGCCTGGTGCTGGATTCAGTATGCAGGAACCACTATGAATGCACAGATTAAACAGATAATGAACAGGCTCCGGGAACTGAGCGACAGCGATACCGCTGTCCATTTGCGGCGATTTTTTAAGACCGGAAAGGGAGAATACGGGGAAGGTGACAGGTTCCTGGGTATTCGTGTCCCGGTCATAAGGCAATGTGTAAGAGAATATCGCGCAATATCCCTTGAATATTCAACAGAGCTTCTGAAATCCCCTTTCCACGAAGCACGACTTCTTGCCCTGCTGATAATGGTCACAAAGTACTCCTCCGCAATATTGAATGCCGAACAAAAAGCCATTTACCGGGCATATCTCGGTAATACGAAATTCATAAACAGCTGGGACCTGGTTGACTGCTCGGCGGAACAAATTGTGGGAGCTCACCTGTTTTTAAGAGATAGAAAACCGATTTACCGGCTTGTACATTCAGAAAGCCTCTGGGAACGGAGAATCGGTATTATATCCACTTTTCACTTCATCAAAAGAAAGGACTTCCCGGACACCCTGGAATGTGCGAGGCTGCTGCTTAATGACAAGGAAGACCTGATCCACAAGGCCACAGGATGGATGCTGCGTGAAGTCGGTAAACGGGACATCAATGCCGAAGAAAAATTTCTCGCAAGATATTATAAGCAGATGCCTCGCACCATGCTGCGCTATGCCATTGAAAAATTTCCCGAAAAAGAAAGACTGGCATATCTGCATGGGACAAAATAGAAGCCCTTTGCAACAACTTCGTCTGAAGGCGGCACATGAAATCGAAAGGGACTCTACTGTTGGATTGATATTTGGCATTAATACCGGAATTGGCGGAGTCATTCCTTTTATAGTACACAAAATCATTTTCAAAACGACAAACAACTTTAACCTGTTAATATCCAACATAATAATATATTTGAATATTATATCCGGTGTTGCTTTATTGTTTTTGTCAGCAGGCATTTTAGCCTGACATCTTTATGCCTCTCACCGGTTCGGATGTGAAGGGTGGGTGTGCTTTATCGGAAAGTCCGTACCAGATTGCCAGTAATTGCCGTGCGTCGCAAAATTGAAACGTTAATAAAAATCAATTTAAGAAGGAAAATTAATAATGCAGGTAAAGTCGAAAGCTGATGCTCAGCGAAGGGCTGACCAAATTGGATATTTCCAGGCTGAATTGACAATAATGGAGCAGGAAAATATTTTATCTCTCAACGAAAGTCAAAAGTCTGCCATCGCCAATTATCACGTAAAGCTCATGGCACAACTCTCCTCCATTTTCGACATCGATTCAAACAAACGAGAAAAGCAACTTAGCCTCGGAATGAAAATCGCTTCATTCTTAGGCGCGCTTGGATTAGCCGCCAGTATATTTTTTCTTTTCTATCAATTTTGGGGAAGATTCTCAACAAGCATCCAGGTTTTTATATTAATTTCAGCTCCCATTATTGGTCTGGCTGCCACCATGTATGCCGCCAACAGGGAAAAAACAGGCTATTTTTCAAAACTTATAGGACTGGTGAGCTTTGCCTGTTTTGTTTTGAACCTTTCCATGCTTGGACAGATATTTAATATTATTCCGACAGCAAACGCTTTTCTGGTATGGGCGATTTTTGCATTCCTGCTTGCTTATGCTTCGGATACACGCCTGCTTCTTGCCGCAGGCATAATATGCATATCATCTTTTCTATCTGCAAAGACAGGTACATGGAGCGGATGCTATTGGATTCACTTTGGAGAGAGGCCTGAGAATTTTTTCCCGGCAGCCTTCATATTATTTATGGTTCCTTTTTTACCGCATAACAGATTCTCCGGATTTGCGGAAATATACCGCGTTTTTGCAATGCTGTTATTTTTTATTCCCGTTTTGATTCTCTCTAACTGGGGAATGATCAGTTACATTGGTTTATCTAAAGAATCGGTTGAAATTATCTATCAGGTCGCAGGTTTTGTTTTCAGCGCACTCGCCATATGGATAGGTATACAAAAAGGCTGGCCGGAAGTAGTTAATACCGGCAATGTTTTTTTCACGATTTTCCTTTATACAAAATTTTATGACTGGTGGTGGGACTGGATGCCAAAATATCTGTTCTTTTTATTCATCGGCCTCACAGCCATCTTGATGTTGATAGTATTCAAACGTCTCCGGAATTCAGTAACCAAAAGAATGCAGGAGGTATCAGGATGAAATCGCCTTTATCTTCCCGCAATCTGTTTGTCCTCGGTTTTGTGATACTTGTTGCAACCAATATTATTGTGCTATCCGGTGTGGCATATAACAGATCCGGAAATCCCGAAGCGCAGATAACCCTTACCGAGAGAGAGTTACGATTGCCATACCGAGTTCATGAAGAGAATAGCGGCCTTACTTTGGAGCTTGTCTGGCGCGCCTTGGGCAAAGAGAGGGATAACGACATTTATCCTGATTGGAGATATCCCATCTGGTTTAGCGCTGAAAAATTAGAGGAGCTGGGCTTTGATATCGACAAATATCTCCGCTCCGATGATAATTTAAATTTTTACAAACAGCCAATCCCCAAAGAAGTCTTCATTGTGCTTGAAAATAATGGTGAGCTATACAGAGAAGCCCTAAGAAGAGCCGAAATGGCTTTAGAAAAGGAGGAGAATTTATTTAAGTCAGGTGGTGAAGACAAAAAGTTGCGTGAGAATTTTGAAAGAGCCGAAAAACGATTAAAACGTGAGCACATAACTGAATCTCGACTCTTTGCGATTGACGCGGGACTTGATCCTGAAAAATTGAAAGAAAAATATAATGATCGAACTCGATTTATCATTACAAAGGGATTAGTCAAACCGACCATTAATCACGCAAATAAAAAGAAAGAAGTAACAGGATACATCACAAAATTAGGCATTGAAAGTATACACGTTCCTCTTAACCAACGGCAGGTGTTCGATGCCATTCTTATTAACAATAAATCAAAATATAATGAGTTCAGAGAACCCCGCTACGAGGTAGAATTGGCTTATGGTAGTCGCTTTGAGCCATGGACTGTGTCTGTTCGACATATAACTGATAAAACGGATTGACACCGTCATATAACCATAACTATGATTGGTATTATTTGCAATACAAGGAGCAGAAAAGATGCGGGACATACGAGACTTGTTGGAAATGCTGAGACGAACACCCAGGATATTATCTGAGTTCGTAAAAACCATTCCGGAAGACAAATTGGACCTGCGAAGAGGTGAAGGCTTCTGGACGGTTGCGGAGCACATAAGCCACTTGGCTCAGGTGCAGCCCATGCTGTTGGAGCGTTTTGAGCGGTTCATGAATGACGATCACCCGGAATTTGTCCCGTACATTCCCGGTAAGGCCAAGGAAGAGCCCGATACCCCTCCTCGCATGACCACGGCATTTGCCCTTGATCAATTCACACGTTACAGGGAAAAGCAACTCCTGCTCCTCGAAAGCGCGGATGATCTCACCTGGAAAAAGACGGCGACACACCCGGAATATGAGGCATATTCCCTCTATATACTGAGCAGGCATGTTCTGATGCATGATTACTGGCATATGTACCGAATGGAGGAACTTTGGTTGGCCAGGGATGCTTATCTGACAAATTTGGAATAGTTGGTGAACGAAATATTGGAATAAACAAATAAAATGAAAACTGTTTACAGCGCTCCAAACATATCTCTTGTAAGTATATTCCAAAACATCCTGGAAGGATACGGGATCAGGTGCTGGTTAAAAAATGAATTTCTTACCGCGGGAACAGGTGAGCTCCCGCCTATCGAATGCTGGCCGCAACTGTGTGTTGACGATGATG
>JAABPS010000256.1 GCA_011391835.1 Desulfobacteraceae bacterium | reverse complement strand
TTTGAGGAGGCAAAACGAATTGTAGAAGAGGCTCTTTCAGAAAAAGATGTTGCAGCCTGGAAATGTGATTCATGTAGCGAAGACATCGAGGGGCAATTCACAGAATGCTGGAACTGTGGTAAGGGCCGGCCTATGTAAATACTTACAGTCGGTTTTATCCAACCATACCGCCTGACCGGAGAAATACCGGCCAGCATCTACCGGTTTATTTTATATGAATAGGTCATCCAATGAATAGACTGCGAAACCATATCAATTCCGATAAAAGATTCGGGAATATAGAATTTTTCATTCAAGAGCGAAATGAAGAATTTGTTATCAGCCACATGCCGGTAAAACCGGGTATCCTTAATCCATTCGGTACCATCCAGGCAGGGGCTCTGATTTGGCTTGCAGATGTTACTGCTTCAGTACTTGCATTAACGGGGTATACAATCGGGGAAGACGGAAAGGGGTTTCCGCTTGCAATTGATCTCCATACGACGCTGATCGGCAATCAAAAGGATGGAGAGATTAAGGCGGAGGCCAGATTTGTCCGTAAAGGCCGCAATGTACTGGTTATAAGAACCCGTATCACCGGAAATGACGATCGATTGTTAGCTGAAGTGACTTCGACGCACATACCGGCTAAGTAGTCAATTAATCGGGGGTTACAATAACCTCTAATCTCAACATGGCCCCGGTCGGATACCTTTAATAAACACCTTTTAAAGCAGGCCTTCAACAGAACTTATTTGAATTTAGATCAATATTAGAGTAAAAGAAAAGCCTTTTCGAG
>JAABPS010000027.1 GCA_011391835.1 Desulfobacteraceae bacterium | reverse complement strand
AACATACGGGTTGCCAACAACGAGGCCATTTCACCATCCCTATTTTCAAATGCTTCAACAAGCCGTTCAAAGAAAATTTGAGCTTCAGGATCAAAATAAAAGGGCATCTCGAATACTGTTCGAGATGCCTGAGTTGTTCTTGCAAGGGTGTTGAATAAGAGCTGTATATAACTATTGTGTGATGCCTGTACAATACTTCTTGTAATCTTTAAAGTAATTTCAGGGAGTCTTTTATCGTCTTTGGGCATATTTGCGCGTTCTTGAATCAGCTTTTTCAGTGCGTCGATTTCATCAGGCGTAATTCGTTGAGCGGTTAGCTTTGCCAGCCAAATATGCATGCCTTCGTGAAGCTGTCCCACATCTTTTAGAAACTGCCTGTCAATGCTTCCGTCATTATGATACATGAGGATATCAGCCAGTTCAATTCCTCCAACAGTTTTAAAATCAGCAACAAGCGCGCCGGAACCTTGACGAATCGTGATCAGATAAATGGCTTCAATTCTTTTAAGCGCTTCCCGAATGATGGTTCGGGCAACTCCGAATTCCTCAGCTAACTGTCGCTCTGTTGGAAGCAGACTGCCAGCAGGATAAACGCCATCGATAATTCTCCTAAGGAGATTATGGGTGATTTTTCTGGAAAGGGTATTCGATAAAGGGAGTCGTTGATTTTTTTGGGTCATTTAAAGGCGTTCCTTGAATTGCCTTAGTTCGGCAAAAAGGCTCTTCCAAGAATCATATTCGCTATATCCCATGACTTTCGAGTTATCTCTTCTTCTGTTTTTGATATTTCTTTATAAATTGGTAAAACCTCTTGATTAGCTGTTTGGGCTTGAATAATTGCTGTAGCCGCAAGATGGCCAGTTGCTATAGCTGATGAAATACCTTCGCCGAAGATATTCATAAATCCGGCAGCTTCTCCTGCAAGTAAAACACGCCCCAGGCCAAGAAAGAATTTACCAGTGATACCCATATCCGTACCCGTACATCCGGTTTTTTTAATAACCTTTTTTATGCCTAATCCAAAGGTTTTTTGAAGATAATTCGTAGAGTCGTTGAAAGCAGGGGTAAGTTTTTCTCCTTTATGAACAGCCGCGCCATAAATTAAATAATCATCCTTAAAGTTCAGCCAGGTATAAAAAGCACTCAAAGATGGATCAAAAAACATATAAAAGTATTTAGGATCCAGATCAATGCTTCCATCACAGTATGCTTGGGCAAAGGTGAACTGTTTGACCTTTTTCCCAAAAGAAGAATCAAGTAAGAGACGAACGCTTGACCTTCCACCATCAGCGCCGATAACGAAGGAGGCTTTAATAGAAATTATTTGATCGTTCGGTGTTTGAATATAGACTTGAACTGCTTCATCTGTTTGCTTGAGATCTACCAATAGATGTTTATCGAGCACCTCAGCGCCTGATTTTTGAATAAGCCATTGGTCAAATTTAGCACGCCAAATATTATATGTCTGAGCCTTTTCTACAGGAACGTCTATAAGGGAATCTTTTTCTAAGCAAAGCCGGGCGCCTTTCAGAAACTTTGGTTTACAAAACACATGATCCGGAGGTGTGCCGAAATGCTCTTCAAGCAGATCCTGAGCCCGGTCAATGATAAGACCTGAACAAATCTTATATCTGGGTAGTTTTTTCCGCTCTATAATTAGAACCTTATAGCCTTGTTTAACCAACTCGCTTGCAGCGGTCGCCCCTGCTGGTCCTGCACCAATAATTACAACATCGTAAAAAATTTTTATTGCATTTTGTTTCTTTGGCATTAGTCACCTCTTAAAAAGAACAGGTAGTATTAAGAAAATGGTCTAATCTATTTTGTATTGTATAATCTTTAAACCGAATAAATAATGTTTTTTATTCTAATTGGTATAACCAATATATCTTTTAAAAGACTATTGTCAAGAAAATTTTTAAATATCAGCTAAAATTTCGCGTATTGACTTTAAGTTAAAATATTGTAACCAAAAGGCAGCGATAACCTGATTACATAACTCATCCATACTGTTAAGGAGAAATCATGCAAATTCTGGCATTTAATGGAAGTCCGAGGGCAAAAGGGAACACATCAACGATTATTTCGGCAGTTTTAGAAGGTGCAAAAGCCAAAGGTGCGCAAACGGTGGAAGTCAAACTCCACGATATTGAGCTGAAAGGCTGTATGGGATGTCTCAAATGCAGGGAAAATCCGGGAAAGTGCAGCCAAAAAGATGGGTTGAGTCAATACCTGGAAGCGGTAAAGACCTGCGCTGGCATTATCATCGGATGCCCTATATACATGTACCACGTCACAGGACAAATGAAGATATTGGTGGACCGTTTTTATTCTCTGTATATCAGCAAGGAAACGATTGGAGAGTATGAGTCGGCAGTCCCGGCTGGCAAATCATACGCACTTGTCACATCCCAGGGTAACCCGGACCCTGAGAGTTATAGCAGGCCCATCCGATGGCTTGCAGGCATGACGGGCAGCGGACTTGGATTTGAAGAAAAAGGCAGGATTATTCACACAAACAGCCACATCCATCCTGCAAAGGAGATGGAGAATATTTTAAAAAAGGCCTATGAAATAGGACAGAAGATGGTTTGATATAGTAAACAAACTTATTCATACAGGATACAGATTAGTAAAAACGGTGCAGCTGATTTGCAGTATTGGGCAACCGAAGAAGTGTGAACTAAGTAGTAGAAAAGTATTTTCTGACAAAGCGTGTATTATTAAGGGCAGCCAATTTAAATAGATGGGTATTTATCAAGCATGAAGGATAAGAATAAAAAAAATCAAGACAAACCTCTTTCAAAAGAAAATGCGAGCGCTCAATACAAATTATCTTCACTCAAAGAAGAAAGTAAAGCGGCAGACAAATTTGAAAGCCTTGCTGAAACAAAGATTCAACAAGCCATGGAGGAGGGTGCTTTTAAAAATCTTTCCGGCATAGGGAAGCCAATCGATTTAAACAAATATTATGCCATGCCAGAGCATCTTAGACTGGGCTATCTGATTTTGAAAAATGCCGGATATCTGCCGGAAGAGGTTAGGCTTAAAAGGGAAATGGAACTCATCAAAGAAAAGATCCGCAAATGCAGGTCGGAAAACAGCAAAAAGAAATTAATGAGAGAACTTGCCCAAACTTCCCAGCAGTTTAATTTTTACATGGAGTATAATAAAAAATATAAGTAGGTTTATTTATTTCCTTCAAAAGTGATGGTGAATAAAAATCGGTTTAAAGATAAAAAGGGCACTCAGACAAGCCAGTTAAGGAAGGAATTGGATCATGAGTAACTTTACTTCCGATCAATGGAATAACATAGCCAGCCGGCACCGTTTGAATCATTTGGCTCGCCGGTCCGGCGTTCGAAATCTGTTGTCATCGGCACCTTTAATATCCGCAAATTGGATGTTATTGAAAACCGAAGCCCGCATATAGACTTTCTGCAGTTTGATTAAAGAGGGTTTCTTTGCTCCTTCATCATCTGGGCTAAATAAAAACTTAGCCTGCCAAAGCCCGATTCCCCAGGCAATGAACCTGGCAGAAAGTTCAAAAACACCATGAGGCAAACTTTGAATGAAAATTGGGATACACATTTGAACATATTTTTATCTCGTCTCCGAATGTTATTTTGGAGCAAATGGGTTATTTGGGGCTTCAGAAAATACTTCTAATCTCTGTCCTTATACTTAGGGGCTCTTTTTTCAAAATTAGCCATAACCGCTTCAATATTATTGGGGCTGCCAATGAGTGTCCTTTGAAGTTTTTCCTCAAGTTTCAGGCCATCTGCTGCGCTGCTATGCCAGGCGGTTTCAAAAAGATGTTTACATGCCACAACCGCGTGGGGGGATTTGCCTGCAATCTCTCTGGCAAGTGTTTTCGCTTCAGTCAACGGATCATTACATACGCGGGTAATCAATCCCACTTCAACGGCTTCTCTGGCGTCAACAATCCTCCCTGTAAGAGCAAGCTCTTTGGCTACATCCAGCCGAAGCAGATCCCGAAGGGTCTGGGTGCCGGACATATCCGGTACAAGGCCCCATTTAATTTCCATAATGGAAAACGTCGCATCCGGCGATGCCAGCCGAATATCTGCGCCAAGTGCGATCTGCAATCCGCCGCCATAGGATACGCCATGCAGCGCTGCAATGACAGGAACCGGTATCTGCTTCCAGATGTAGGCCACTAATTGCGCCCGGTTGGCAATGGTTTCAGAAACACCGCCAAAGAGATCTGCTTTGACGTCTTTATTCTCGGATGGTTCCTGTGCCTGCATTTCCATAAAGCGTTGAAAATCAAGACCCGCACAAAATCCGCGTCCCTCTCCGGACAATATCACCGCACGAACAGATGTGTCATGCGCTAGCGACTGACCGGCGTTGATTATTGCTACAAACATTTCCGGGCTCAGGGCATTGTATTTGTCCGGACGGTTTAAACGAACACGGGCGACATGATCTTTTTTATCGATTAATACGAGTTCAGCCATATATTCTCCTTTTGTATGTCCTTGAAAACTACTTTTCCCCATTAGGGGGTTTGGGTTCAGCCTACATTTTCTTATCACTAAAACCTTCAGAATAAAACATCTAAGTCTGTTTGCGCTTAAAATTTGTCCTTTTAGACCCTTCGGGTTGACATTTATCTGCATTTTAACTTATTGTTTCCAATATACACTTTTCCAGATAACATAAATTCGAACTCAGCGCATACCCTCTCTGTTTTTTGACAAAGGTGGATAGTGAAAACGCAAAGGAGGTGCCAGCAACGGTTAAAATGAAATTTGATTTGACAATCGTAGAATATTTAAGTGCAGCATATTGTGGAGTATCTTAACATGAAGGCGAATGGAGGAAAAAAAGAATGAAGACTAAACTGGCAAAACTCATGGTAACATTATTGGTCATCGCCGGGATCATTCTGGGCGGACTTTGCTACTACTTTTATGATCTTAATAAAAAAGCGAAAGCTGAGAATACTGATCTAAAGTTTAGCATACAGAAATTGGAAAAAGAAAAGGTAGTGATTACAAAGAAGCTGGAAGAAAAAATCGCATCGATTTCAAATGAAAAAGAAGAAGAGATAGACAAGCTTAAAGGCACGTATGACGAGCTGGTTGCTGATATGAAAACAGAAATCGAACAGGGGCAGATTAAGATCACCCAATTGGTGGATCGACTTTCTGTGAGCATGGTAGATAAGATTCTGTTTCCATCCGGCAGAGCAGAAATTACCCCTGAAGGTCTCAAGGTTCTGGAGCGCGTGGGAAAGGTTCTGAAAAATACAAAAAACAAGATTATCCGGGTGGAGGGTCATACGGACAATGTGCCCATTTCACCCAGTTCAAATCTTAAGAAAATTTATCCCACCAACTGGGAGCTGTCTTCAGCACGGGCAACGAATGTAGTACGGTTTTTACAGGAAACAGTGGAAATCGAGCCATCCCGCTTAAGGGCGGTGGGCATGTCCGAGTACCACCCCATTGCCAGCAACGAGACGTTGGAGGGCAAAGGGCAGAACCGCCGAATCGAAATCACCCTGATTCCTGAGCCTGCTGGCGGGGAAGATATGTCGTCTGAATAATGTGCGGGAACAAAATTTTTATACTCCCCGCTGAAAATAATGAAAGCCGAGGCGTTAAAATACATGGCGACCGGATCGTAGAAATTAAGTATTGCTAAAAATATACTTGTTTTTTGTTGTCATGACAGGAACTTAAGCTAATATTTTAGCTCTGTTCTAGTCAAGACCCTTTTAAATATCTAATTTGTCCGTCAGATGTATGGATGGTTTGTTAATCGTCCTGCCTGCAAAATTGCATATGTCGGTCCAGCAGAGATCATATGGCTGGAAAAGTTTGTGGAAACCGTTGCACTGATCGTGGAGTCAATGCAAAGGTTACCACAGACCTGAAAGAGGCGCTCGTATGGTTGGAAGAGCCTCCAGTCCGGCAGTTGGATAGAGGCAATACATAAGAGAGGCTATGCGTTGTGATTACTATTCATAGCGCAGCTTGTGATTCATTATAAACCAGTATAAACCGGCAAAACCAACCGGAAACATATATGCCCCGCCGATAATATCCATTACCACCATTCGCCCGTTAAACGGACTGCCGTCAATTAATTGCGCTATCGGATCCACAGGAGATTCGCTAACAGTCAGTTTGATTTCTGCCTGGCAAGATTCCGTGATGTTTTCCTTGGCACGAAATAAGCAAATGGTATGAAGCATGTATAATTGTCCCGGGTTTCGAACGTTAAAGAATTTCTGCGCAAAAACAGGTTCAGGTTTCTCTTCAGGCTTTCCTTTTACGGCATCCATTTTCATAATTTCAATCCCTCGTCTTTTGACACTGGCATGAACGGCAGAATTACTTTCTTCAAAAATGAATTCTCCCATTTTTTTTGGATAACCAAGGTAATCTCTGCCGTAAATCATGGCTGAATCATCATCAACAATCATCCATGGACAATGAAGTCCTTTACCAAACGGTGTTTTCACATGGATTAAAAAGGCTGCTTCACGATAGGGAACTGTAAAGCAGTTTTTCACATAATTGGCTATAAAGAGGGTTGCTTTTGCTTCTCTGGTTGGCGTCATGAAAAGCGGAAGAATTCGTTTGACCTGTTTTTTGTCAATGAGTACATCTGCTAAAAGAATCCGGGCGCCATCCCAGAGGTTGGAATTTTTACCTGCAAGATTTTTTAAATCATCAAATTCTTTTTTAAATGTGGGCAGGCTGTGTTGACGGGTTTCCATGGTTTTTTCTCCTTTACTGATAATTGATTTTTTTATTATTTTCTTAAGGTTTATAATCAGCTTTTTTACGCTCCATTGCGGCAGCGGAACGATAAAAGCCAAACATGTTTAGATTCTGTGCACCGTACCCCAAATAATCCAGAGAATAGGATTTAATCACCCGAGCAATTTTTTCATCCGGATGGGCTTTAATGACAATATCTGCTAATTCTACTGCCAGTTGATGTTCACCCCGCTTCTGTGCCTCAATGGCATAAGCGAGAATTTTATCAACACCCCCGGACAATTTAATGATCTCGCGTGGCAGGTGGCCGGATGGGAGCGGATTCAAATTTGTCCCTCGGCCATCATACCAGCCTGTATACCGGTGATAAATTCCCCGAACCGCCCAATCCACTCTTCCATAATATTCCTTCAAATAGGGCAAGCGGGTGAAATTTTCCGGCAATCGAATATCGCTGACTGCTTCTTCAACAGTTTTTCCCTGATTGATCGCCTTAATGGTTTCATCAAATACATATTTTGTGGCATTTCGATAATTGCCGAGCCGTGTAAGTATTTCCTCGGCGCCGCTAAGAGAAAGCGCATGACAGGGCGCGAGATATTCGGGGTTTAGGCTGATAATTTTTTCAAGCCCTTTAATCCAGTCTTCCGGGGATCGTGCAGCCAGCATGGGTGTTGATAGATTGGGAAAACTTGGATAAAAAAGATCTCCTGATACGACTAATTTCTTTTGGGGAATCCAGATAATGAGATGGCCGGGAGCTTCCCCGCCTGTTTCATATAGTTCGAAGAGGGTGTCATCCTGTTTGAATGAATAAAACCCATCAAATGTTATTGTAGGCCAAATCAGGGTTTCACCTTCAAATCCCTCAAAGCCTATGTCAATGGGCATCTTCATTGCGTAAGCCTCATCTGCCCTTCCAGACTGGATACGGCGGCTCAATTTTAAATAAGGGTTCATCCACCCCTGTTCTCTCTTCAAGAATTCAACTGTCGTCCGGGTTGAGATAATCTGAGGCCTGTCCTCCATAAATACCGGTGTTCCAAATATGTGATCCACATGACCGTGAGTGTAGATGATTGTTTTGATAGGCTTGTCCGTAATTTTACGAAATTCGGATAATATTTTTCGAGCGCTTTTAGCGTTTTCCGTTGTATCAACAATCACCAGCCCGCTGGATGTTTCAATCATTATCACATTGCCAAAGGCATAGTTGTTTGCGATATACACTCCATCGGTTACCTTTTCGATTGTTTTTTTCATCATCGCCATGACATTGCCCAATTGCTGCCTGGAGGGAATTGAAAATTTGGGTCGTGGCGGTGGTGTGTATTGAATGGTTGCTGCTTCGGGTATATCCGGTGTTCTGGACAAAATCTGAATCCGCTTGAACGTGAAGACATTCAGCAGCCAAACAGCGATCAAGATAAGGATGATGAATGCTATCAAAATGATAATTTTCATTTTCATAATTTACCTCAATTTTTTAAAACATTTTAATTCGTAAGGAATTGATTCGAAAAGAGTACAATTAACTGTCTATTCTATATTCACGCCTGGACTTGGAAATGCTTAGTTGCATCATCAATTCTATAACTCTTGGGAAGAAGGTTTGAAGCCACCAGCCTATCCTGGCAGACTCTGTGATAACGATAAGCCCCTTGTTACGCCGGACACCTTTCAGGATTTTCCTGGCACATTTTTCTGGAGTCATGGCAAGTTTGTCCGGCAGTTTTCCCATAATTTTTTCCCGATCCAGATTGATCAGTTTGGCATCATAAAAAATTTGTGTCTTGATATATCCGGGGCAGACCACGCTCACTTTGACCCCAAGACCCTTCCCCTCGATTCGCAAAGCGCGGGACAGCCCAACAACACCGAACTTGCTGGCCACATATGAAACTGTACCGGGGAAAGGCAGCAACCCTTCAATAGATCCTGTATTTACGATATGCCCATGCCCCTGTGACACCATCACCGGGTAGGCGGCCGCGACGCCGTTGACAACACCCATCAAATTGACATCCATCACTGCTCGCCAGTCATCGATGCTGCAATCCCGCACTTCTCCGCCAATAACAATGCCGGCGTTGTTGAAGATATAATCCAGCCGGCCATGCTGCTGAACGGTTTCTTCAATCAGTTTTTTTATATCCGCAAACTTCCTTACATCCAATTGGACGGCTCTCACACGATCTTTAGCCGCGCGGGATGAGTCGGCAATTGATTTTATTCTTTCGCTATGGATGTCCACGAGCACAACAACAGCGCCGAGTTCGATAAGCTGTTGCCCTAAGGCCTTACCAATCCCGGAACCCGCACCGGTTATCATTGTCACTTTATTCGTGAAATAGGTCATTTTGTTATCTCCGTTCGTTATTTTTCAGATGGTTTTTTAAAAGGCTTTAATTTATCTTCTGTATATTTAAGAGATTCAAAGACTCTTTCCTTTGGAATTACGTCTGTTTTTCCCATAATATATAAAGCTGAAAACAAAAGGTCGCAGGCAATCACCCACCAGGCCGCAGTATCTATATCAAAATCTTTTTCATAATATCCCTTTTTTAAATCGTCAGTAAAACCGCCAACGATAAATGTATGTTCCTCGTTTACGATTCCCCATGCCTTTTCTCTAATCTTAGGATCAATTGCGACCAACGCTTTTACCACACATGACCTGAACCGTCCTTCTTCTTGACGGTTGTTATGGTACAGATAAGCAAAGGCTTGAATACTTGTCATTTCTTTAAACGCGTCGCTATTTAGGGGATTAGAAGTATATCGCTGAAGTATGGTTTTGTAGATATACTCCAGCATGCCAAGTTGCAGATCCTGTTTGCTTTTGTAGTGATTATAAATCAATGCCTGATTGATGCGCGCCTCTTTGGCGATTAACGCTATCGTTGCGCTGTCGTAATTTAACCGGGCGACAACCCTCATGGTAGCTTCAAGAATAGAAATTTTTCTCTCCTCTGCGGTGAGTCTTTTTCGCTTCATCTATATATTCCTTTTTAAGATCTCTAACTTTTTAAGGGGCAGGCTTCCAAATACGGCCTGTATTTGCTTGGCGTCGCGCATCCGTTTTTCCTGTCCAAACTCATGCATATATCCATAGCCGCCGAGTATTTGGACACCGTCTGTGGTTGCCCGGGTGACTGCCGTGGCCACAAGATTTTGAATGGAAAGCAATACCGAAGGAGGATATGGCTCTCCGTGATCTGCGAGCTGGCAGGCATAATCTGCGGCGACCGAAGCGATATCGATCCATGAAATCATATTTGAAAGCATCATGCGGATCATGTCATGCTCAATAATTTGTTTTTTGCCCTGGTATCGATTTTTAGCGTAACTCAAAGCGGCTGTATAAGCGCCCTTTAAAATTCCCAGCGATATGGCAGTCAGTGGACCCCTGAAGCGTTCACAAAGCTTTTCATATCGCATCGCTTCGTTTTTGCCGTCTAACAGCAGCGAGTTATCCGGGAGAAATACATTTTGAAGCTTCAGGTCAGAGACCGGACACCCTCTGAGTCCCAGACTGACAATTGGGTCACTCATGGAGACCCCGGGCGTTTCACATTCAATGACAAACCAATGGATGGTATCGCTTTCTTCCATCCTTGCAGGAACGATGACAGCCTTTGCAACCGGCAGACACGGAATATAGTTTAAAGATCCATTCAGCAGAAAACCATTTTCTTTTGCCACAGCGTGAATGGAATCCAGAAGATTTGCCGGATCATTATAAACTGGCAAAGCGAGCAAATCGGAGTTATTCTTCAAAGGGTCGCCAATCCATTTTTTCATCCAGTCACTTTTGCCGGATTCTATCAACAGCGTACAGGCCATGGATTGTATCAGTATAGTCAGCGCAGTTGAGGCGTCTTCTCTGGCTATCTCTTCGAGCATAGCGCCCAGTACGCGTATCCCCGCTCCAGGGCCTCCTGCGGATTCCGGCAATGTGGGACATAAGAATTCATTTTTTGAAAGCGTGTGTATGATTTGATGATTAAAATCAGCAAATGGGAACCTGTCAGATTCCAGGGCGCCGGGTCGAATTTCTTTTTTAGCAAAATCTGCGATTGTTTGATGATACGCTTTGATTTCATAGTCGTTTGTTGTACTCATATCTGATCCCCTTTAAAAAGGTCTGACACCGGGTATATTTCTGGCAATAAAATGATTAAACATGTGCAGTCTGTTTAATTGATTGGTCCCTTCAAAAATCTGGCATAATTTAATATCCCGAAAGAGTTTCTCTGCGCCCAAATCATGACGAAGTCCGACTTCACCCATCATCTCCAGGGCCATGTGGCAATTTTCCATACCTGTGTCACTTCCCACGACTTTAGCCAAACTTGAAAAAAATTGAAGCCGCTGAATATCCCAAGAAGGCTTGCCAAAGAACTGTTTTAGCATGGCATCCCTCACGATCTTGCTGTAGCGAAACCGCCTGGCAATCGGATTGTTATATAAAATTTCAAACAGCCGGGTATTCATAATCGATGGGGCTTCACCGGGCAAAACCGTTGTGAACAGCACGTACCCAGCTTCCAGATAGACACTTCGGGACATGTAAACGTTCATCAGCATATTGGTCAGAACTTCCTGAGCCCATTGGTGATGAATCACGGCTTTACCCTTCCATTTTTGGTTTTTGGCAAATTCAAGGGCGGCCTCAAATGCGCCCCTGGCAACGCCCGTACCCATGGCGCCCACCGCAATACGGGTAATCCCTAAGACACTGAGCAGTATCTTTTCCCGAAAATCAGCAGGCAATTCCTCGCCAATATAAACAATGTTTTCATCCGGGACAAAACAGTCATCAAACAGAAGCTCGCTGGCAGATCCTGCTTTCATCCCCATTTTATCTTCAACTCTTCCCAGTTTAAACCCGGAACTGTCTTTGGGCACCAGGAACATGCTCAAGGTGCCGGCGGGATCATTCAAATTAAACGGTGCGACGATCACATGAAGATCAGCAGAATGGCCGCCGCTGATAAAACATTTATTTCCGTTCAGCAATGCGCCGCCGTCCACTTTACGTGCATGGGAAACCAGTTTGGCATGAGGCAGCAGATCGAATTCTTCGACATCCGATCCGGCCATGGGCTCTGTGATGGCACAATCAATCATAAATGGCCTGCCCGCGCGTTCCTCTTCCACGACCTTTGCCGCCACGCGTTCCATGATTTCAAGGTTCTGGGAGACCATTAAGGCAACCATACCCAATCCATGACCCGCCATGACACCCGCCTGGAATGCTGGCTCTACTGCAGCCAGTTCTTCGATGGAGGGATTCATTCCAAACATCACTCCTGACGAATTTCCGCCCAGGAATTTTGGAATCGACCCGCTTAGCATCTGATGCTGAACAGCTAAAGCCAGCATTTCATCTGCTAAAGCGTCTCTGTTTTGTTGAATCTTCAGGTCTGTGCTTAAAACCAGAGGGCGCAAATGCTCTCTGGCAAAGACTCTGGTCTTTTCGACATCTTTTCTTGCCTGCTGAATAGCTTTCTTTTTTATTGTTCCCAAATGACACAGACTGGCAAAACTGTCGTCAAAGCTGAATAGCCCTGGATCTTCAAAATCGGGTTTCATGCTCAATCTCCGATATTAGTTTTCATAGCTTTTTAACTTTATAAGCAATAACTTGTGAAGTTATTTTAAGTAAGTGTTTACTTAGTTAGAGATTTAAATCGCATTCGCCGACACCCTTGTCAAGAGAATTTTTAAATAATTTTTATGTGAGATGATAGGCAGTTTTGCAAAGTTAGATATGATCTCAGCGAGATATGATTACTCAAAACGGGTGTAAAAATGATCTTTTTGAATATTGATAGAGATTTGTGTTCGGTTAGTTTTCTCACCTCTAAAACAGGAAGTTATAACTTTACCCGGTTATTTATAAACGACAAGTAAACATATTCATCATACCCAAGGTCCATCCGGGGTATTATCGAGCTATCAGTGTACCCAGATAAAGTTTTATCCTTGATTTTTGGATAGTTATTTTATAATACTCCGGAAAAAAACAATCCGGTTTTGCCAATATTTGATGCATGTTTTTTCTGTTATTTTTCCTGTGCTGAATTTAAAAGGATTGAACGTGTTGCCTGATACGCTGAAAGCACGTCAACGCTCAAAAATAAAGGACCACTATGAACACAAACAGCAAAACCCCTCTGGGCGCATACTATGAAGAACATCACATTACTGGCAAACGGCTCCGGCAATCTTCCATGGAAAGCGTTCGAAAAGAGATATTCTGTTCCTGGATCGGCAGGGGCAAGTCTGTGCTGGATTTGGGAGGCCGTGACGGAACCTTGACCCGGCATTTCCTGGATGGAAATCGGGTAGCCATTGGCGATATCGACAGAGCTGCTCTTGCTCATGCAAAAGAAAACTACGCAGTTGAAACCATCGAGGTGAATCTGAATGAACCTCTTCCATTTGAAAGCAGCAGTTACGATGTAGTAGTGATGGCCGAAGTACTTGAGCACCTGCCCTATTTTCAATTCACGCTGGGTGAAGCAAAGCGTGTCCTGCGTGAAGGAGGGATGCTGATAGGCAGCATTCCGCTTGCCTATCATCTCAAGGACCGCTGGCGGGTGTTGCGCGGGAAAAAGCTGACCATGGCCCGCGATCCAACGCATCTCCGATTCTTCACTTACGAGGAGTTAATTTCAGCTCTTTCAGGCTTTTTCTGCGTTGAGGAAGTTCGGGCTGTAAAAGGCGGGAAAAAGGGCGATCGCTGGCCAAAGCTATTTGCCAGAAATGTTGCGTTTCGCTGTTCCAAGAAGTAATTGGCTGGCTGGGATTTTTGCCTCTGCTGTAACATATCCCGCTTTCGCAATGAATGAAAGATGCAAAAAACAGGCTTTGATCTTGATTTTTAAGCAGTTAATCTATTATACTTCCACTCAATCCGGTATTTTCAATCCCTGACATGTTTATTATTCTATCTCCATCAACCGGTTTTAACACCTGCGCTGAATCCTGAATAGGTTGAAAATACCGCCCGAAATTCTTTAAAATGCCAACATGTCAATGGCTCGGTCAGCAACAAACAATAGGAAATTATAATGAAAGCAGAATTCACAGCAATCATAGAATCCGCACCTGAGGGCGGCTTCTGGGCGATCTGCCCGGAAGTGCCTGGCGCCAAAGGACAGGGTGAGACAATAGAGGAAACAAAGAATAATCTTCGGCAGGCTATTGAGTTGATCCTGGAGGACCGTAAAGCGGATATTTTTCGAGGGCTCCCCAATGACGCAATCCAAGATACGGCGATGATTGGATGAATCAGATTCTTTGTATGGTTTCACCGAGGCAAAATGCCAAGTCCGCGACCTATGGATGTTAGAATTGCCAGACTGCTATGGATTGTTCTTGTGGCAGGTGTGTTTTGGTTTTCACATTCAAGATAATGTTTTCGTCCAAGTGGTTGGAGCGGATGCCAACATGGCCATAGGATGCGCTTCCTTCGTCAGCGCATCCTATGGCCATTGAGGA
>JAABPS010000255.1 GCA_011391835.1 Desulfobacteraceae bacterium | reverse complement strand
ATGAGCTTTATGGAACCATGTATCTCATGTTTCATTTCATTTAATATTCTGGCTGCGCCCAGCAGCATGGCCATATGCCCGTCATGCCCACACGCATGACTCACTCCTTTATTCCGGGATTGATACGAAACACCGCTTTTTTCCGTTACTGCCAGCGCATCCATATCCGCTCGTAATGCCAGGGTCTTCCCCGGGCAATCTCCCTGCATAGTTGCGATGATGCCGGTATTGGCAATTGAGGAAAACGGGATTTCAAGATTCTTTAATTCCTCTTTAACTTTTTTTGACGTATTTTCTTCATTCCATGCCGTTTCCGGATACATGTGGAAATGCCGCCTCAGATCAACAACGTACTGTTTATGACGTTGTACACATTCTTTGACCTTCATATCGTTCCTACATCCCGTTTTTGTGTTTTTCTACTGCCGTTCCAAAATGCACGGCCCTGCCTGATGATTTATTATATTAACGTCGCTACCCTGCGCATACAGAATGACTCCTTCCAGATACTCAATCTTCCCGGCATCTTCGTGTCGCAGACCAAGGAAAACCTCCTTCACCAGGTAAAGATTCCAGTCATGAGTGATCAAGATGTCAATATGTGCTTCCAGAGGTTCCGCCAATGCAGTCCTTGCAAAACCGATCATTTTTTGGGCTGAATCTTTTGGATGATCTATTACTTCTGAAGAATAGTCGCCATCCAGCCATGCCCTGATGAAATGTGACGATCCAGATTCAAGAAACATTTTCAGTATTTGTGCGGGATTTTTGGCATAAAAAGGAGAAAGAAGAAGCTCAACTGTATTGGAGCGTGTTTTCCCGCCCGTGGAAGTATACCCTTTATCAATCAAGTATGCAGTCTCGATACATCGTCCAATAAAACTGGAAAATACCCGAACAACCATCCCGCCCGGCAACTGCTCTCCAAACTTAAACGACAAGTCCTTGCCTGTTTCCGTAAGATTCATAAACGGCTCCCTGACAGGATTATCAAGATCATAATACCTTTCTGAGTGTCGCATGATTACAGATATCTTTTTAATTCCCTCTTGATGAAGGCGATGGATCGTATTCAACGTTTTACTGCCAAAAACATTCGTATTCATAAAAAATTCCTTTTTCTGATTTTTCTCTTTTCTATAGCCCCTTCATCAACGTACTATCGCAGGTATAAATTTTATACCGGACTTATCGTTGAATGGATGACCACAAAAAAGCAATAATGCCCGACAGAATAAAATGCGTTTCAACCAAAAATTCAAGCCGGACGCCCGGCATAAGATAGACACGCTTATAATATGAAAGCATCAGCAGCATTAACAGAGGGCATAAAATCAGGAAAAAACCAAGGGGTGTCAAAAGACCCATTGTGCTGGATATAAAAAGGACAACGGATATAATGACCAGAAGTCTTTTTAATACACGCCGGGCTCGCTTTTCGCCGAGCAATAGCGGGATTGTCTCCTTCCCTACAATCCTGTCGCCTTGCATATCCAGCATATCAAAAAAAGCAGACCGGACAAAAACCATACCTGTAGACCAGACAAAGACCGGAATCGCACTCAGGCCGACCTTACCTGAAACTGCCAGCACCGGGAATATTGACGTGACAACTCCCCACGCTAAGGCGATCAACGCGGTTTTCGATCCGGGCACATCTTTTATCCTCCGGATCCTTCCCCGTGTTAAAAACGCAGGTAAAATTTTAAGATTATAGGAAAGCCCCAGAAGGCTCATTACGAAGAGTGTCAGAAAAGGCACCAGTCCCGTAGTGAGCGCTGTAATCAAACCGAGCCCGCCGGATGCCAGCGCAAGAAATGTAAGAAAAAAAAGATGCTTTTCATAAAATTCGGCTCTGTCAGGATCATTGTACCGGTCTTCTTTATTTCCTGTCAGGTGGTTGAGGGTGTGCATGGATTGTACGTAGAGCATGGACACAATAACATACGGAAGAGAATTGCGGACATTGAGCAATCGGGTGCAGGCTAAACACAGGCATCCTGCTCCAACAGACACATAGAGATTGGTAAGAAGAAGATATCGCTGGATGGCAAAAATAATCTTTTTCCAGCTTTTCCCGTTTCTAAATGGAAGCGTCTCCAGAGTTCTGTAAACTTTGCTGATGATCCAGTTTGGCGTGGAAGCCCCGGCTGTAATACCAATACTTTTGGCGGATTCAAGGGCCATCATGTCCAGCTCTTTTTCTGTTTCGACATGATATACCGGCTTGCCTGTGAGCCTTGCTATGTCCGCAAGCCGCTGGGTATTTCCGCTATTAAGCCCTCCAACAGCTATGATTACATCAACGGATTGCGCCAGCTGTTTTACTTCTGCCTGGCGTCTTTCCGTTGAATCACAAATCGTATTAAATATTTCATAATGGGGAAACGTCTGGCTGATCCAGTTTCTGACTTCATGGAAGAAAACAGTGCTCTGCGTTGTCTGGGCGACCACGATCGCTTTATCAAAAGCAGGCAATCGCTCCAGAGCTTCAATGCTGTTTACCACATACCCTTTTCCTTCAGCATAACCCAAAAGCCCGATGACTTCCGGATGGTTGCTGTCACCGATAATAATCGATGCGTAGTTATCTCTGGCGTGACGCTGAATAATATTCTGGACTTTAATAACTCGCGGGCATGTGGTATCCAGAACATCAAATCCCGCATCAATAAGATCCTGTTTGGTTTTAGGAGGAACGCCATGCGCTCTGATGAGAACTGTCCCTGAACCTTGCTTCGGAATTTCCGTAATGACAGATATCCCTTTTTCTTTCAAAAGGCCCATGACCTGCGGATTGTGTATCAGGGGGCCAAATGTCTGAATAGGAGTTTTATGATTTCCGGGTGCATCCAAGGCTACATCAACAGCGCGCCGAACTCCCATGCAGAATCCCGCAGTTTTGGCAATAACTAATTTCATTGAAATCCTGGATGAACCTGGTTTTTCTCAACAACCAGCACAAACCCCGTTGCTGTGCTGGTTCATTTTTTTAGAAATACTTTATGATCTACCAGCGAAAGAGAGTGGATTTTTGCTTTTAAAAATTTCTGCTCTCCGAATATGCTTACCAGTTTGACGCCGTTATCTTCAGGCTCAATTCTGTCAACTGCCTCCATGACCAGCTCATTCTCATCTCCTTCGATCAGATAAGCATTTGCTTCACACATGTCTTCCTCCTTGATCAATTTCATTCAAATTTGCACAAAATTCCTGCCCGGGCAGGAATTTTAATTATCCGTCTGCATTATGGTATGGTCTGAAATATTTATCGATAATCTCATCAATCAGCTTGGGAAGCGGCAGGGAAGCAACACCTGCAATTAGGATATTCTCCTGCGAAAGCGGCAGAAGTACCTTTTTTGCAGGGCTGATGGACACCGCTTCAGCCATTTTCGGAGTGACTTCTCCCATCATTGCATGCGCAATAATGATTCCTATAGGGCCGATAATGATATCGGCTTCCCCAACTGTTTGAACAATAGCATTTTCCCCGGATGCGCCCCGATTTGCCTTTGCTTTTAGCATCTGGGCTGTTGCGATGGCATTGGTACCCAGTGCGACAATTTCAACGGATTCCTCAAATAAATTCTTCAGCCTGGCAATAATAGCGCTTCCAATGCCCCCTCCCTGCCCGTCAATGACACATATTCTTTTTATCGCAGCCATTATAGTTTCTGTATTTTCAACCTGCTTCGCCGTTCGGTTTTTGAAAGACGCCTTCGAGGTCCCTTCTTTTTTGTTGTCAAAGCCCAGCTTGTATCATTTTCCATTTCATTCATGTCGTTGTTTTCGGATGCATGTGATAGTATCCTATCAAACTCCGGCGAGCTGATGGCAGCAGCACCCTGTAATACAGCGTGATCCATAATCTCCCTGTCCGAACTGACAACGAGCGCTTTTTCCTTTAATCGGTCAGACATCTTTTTTATTACCGTATCCGCAGACTCGCCGCGTTTAGAAAACGTTATTTCAATGCCTCTGAATAGATCCGTGGAGGTTGAAAAAGAGGGCGCCCCTGATCCATCAAAAACCACCGTTATTTGATGCGCCCTGATCCGCCGGTAATGATCAAGGCGTTTGAGCAACGCTTCCCTGCCTCTCTGTATGTCAGGCGGATCAGCAACGCTGAGGGACCTTGATTGACGCATGAGATTGTAACCATCAATGATAATATGAATAGACATAAAAGAGTTATGAGGGTTTCAGAAGACCAAGGAGGCGATCAAGGTCGTCATCGCTGTAAAATTCAATTTCAACCTTTCCTTTTTTCGCGCGCCTTAAAATCTGAACCTTGGTGCCGAAGTAGCGTGCCAGATCATCAGCAATGTCTATGAAGTATCGTTGCTCTGAACTTTTAGAAGATTTGGATGCCGTTTTCTTTTTTGATTTCAAATTTTTGATCAAGGCTTCGGTTTCTCTTACGGAGAGCCCTTTTGAAACAACCGTTCGATACGTCGCGTTGAGCTGAGCGGAATTTTCGATTCCCAGCAGAGCTCTGGCATGTCCCATGCTCAGTGTGCCCTCAATAATACTGGTTTTAATGTCATCGGGAAGTTGTAGAAGCCGTAATAAATTCGCAACAGCGGGCCGGCTTTTCCCAACCCGTTCCGCAGCCTTTTCCTGGGTCAGATTAAATCCCGTAATGAGTCGATGATATGCTTCAGCCTCTTCTATGT
>JAABPS010000254.1 GCA_011391835.1 Desulfobacteraceae bacterium | reverse complement strand
TAAATCTCAGCGGACTCGAACGTCCGGCTTTTTACGGCCTTGCCAATGCGGTGCTTGTGCCTCTGGCCACTATACTGCTGCTTACCTCGATCGGTCTCGCCCTGCGTTTCAGCCGGAT
The DNA here is from genome assembly GCA_011391835.1 of Desulfobacteraceae bacterium. Classification (GTDB taxonomy): domain Bacteria; phylum Desulfobacterota; class Desulfobacteria; order Desulfobacterales; family JAABPS01; genus JAABPS01. The sequence goes on along the minus strand of JAABPS010000254.1, from coordinate 3,669 downwards.
AGGCGATTACCTGCGGGAAGCGGTTTCGGTTTCGCTGATAAAATTCATCATGGTGCCGGTAATAATTTTTACACTGGCCTGGTCCCTGGGCTTCGGCGACATGGAAGAGGCTCTTCCGCTGAAGGTAGTAATAATTCTCTCCTCAATGCCGGTGGCCTTTAACGCCCTGATACCACCGTCAATATACGATCTCGATCTGGACCTGGCTAACTCCTGCTGGTTTGTCACAACCGCACTGCTTGTAATTGTACTGCCGCTTCTTCTGCTGGTGCTGAGATATATTTGAACCGGAAATTTCACCTTGTCACCGCCTATCCGAAAGCAATCTGATCATCAGCAAGATAATCGGCTGCAAACGCCTGTGCTGAATATATATCCTCACGGGTCAGATGTGGATGATCCTTGATAATTTCCTTGATGGTCATACCGCCTGACAGTTTCCTGAGAATATGCTCTACAGTAATCCGCGTGTTCTTGATTACAGGTTTCCCGAACATGATTTTCGGATTCATTTCAATCTTTTCATATGTCTTCATAGATCCCCCCACGATCTTTGTATAGCGTCATTTATAACAAGATATCTATGGTTCAATATACATCATTTTTTCTGTGTTGTCTCAAAAATCATCATGGATAGTCATGTTTTTACTTATTTATGGACATCCCGGATACTTCCCTCCCTTCGTCTGAAAAAGAGATGTCCCCCTTTTTTATTCTGCAACATCGCTGTCATTTATATACTACTGTTGAATATTTTTCTAAACTATAGATGTAAGGGGGCGTCCAAGATATTCTCCCTTATTCATTATCATTGCGGTATAAACTGTAATAGACACCTATTTGAGTAGCAACCAAATTAGGAGCAAATGATTCTAATTGTTTCTGACAGTCGAAGATCTGGCTATTTGTCCCATCAGCGTTCACACCCAACCCGTATTCCCAAAAAGATAAATAACTTTCTCCACGTTCGCAGGCATAAAAAGCAGAAACTGGGTGACTGGCTTGGTCAAGAGCATACTCCCAGTTATTTGGACGCAAACACACATTACCTTCAGCATCCGGACGTAAAGATATACCGAGAAGATAATTGATAGTTTTTGCATCTAATGGATGATATGCAGCCACCCGAAGCCTAAAGTCGTATCGTGGAGTTATTGCAGCGATAAGATAGTCGCGTCGTTGAATGGTAATGATCGTGGAAGAAAGATTAGTGGGGCCTAATTCAAGGAACCAAGTGTCTCCTTGAACCGTCAGCACTTCACGAGAATCATCCGGTGCCAACAGTTCTGCCAGTCTCTGCATAGCCGGTTCGAGTTCTTGCCAACCTTCTTGCTGTTCAGCGCTAAACTCTTGCAGCCAGTATAGAATTTGTGCAAAGCTAATTTCCCCCTCAGAATTCAAAACTTCACCACACGCATCAGTGGGCATCGGATAGCCTATTTCTGGTAATCCATGCTCACGGAGCCATTCGGACTTCCAGTGCATCTCAATAAATTCTTTCACTCTTTAATCCCGAATCATATTTGATGGCAGAGCATCTTTCAGATTGGCATACCTGTGCATACTTACTGGACACAACGTAAAGGTTGAACCATTCCATGACACTGTTGTATCGCTATTAAGGTCACCATCTCCCACAAAGGGATAGAGAAGAAGTATGTTCGGAGAATTCACTGCCATAATTTTTTTCTGGATAAGTTCAGCATATACAGTTAGTTGCCTAATATCGCTTGGATTTAATATTTTCCCAGCAGGTGAAGAAGAATCATTTTCCTCTTCCGGTATTTGTTTAAACATGAGTGGGTTCTTTTGGTTTTTTGATAGATGCTTATATTTTGCATCACCGACCCAAAACACATCATCCTTCGAGCACCATAAATAATCTGCACGTTGCTGGACTTTCCCTTTGTCTAATTCCGGGAAAAGCCATCCGACATGCTTCTGGGTTTCAATACCTACCTTGAAATAAGCCTCCAATAGAGCCTTAACGTAATCCTCAAAGACCTTATTCATATCGAGCAGAAAAACAAATGTGCTTGCATCAGCAGAGCTCAGCGAGTGCCCTATTCCTTGAAGAAGGCGCTTAGCCAAATCAAATGCTGGACGAAAGCGTTCCGAAGTACGATCCCATCTATGGCCCATCACTCCATTCAACGCGGATTGCGGCGAGACATCGCAGATAGAATCATATTGCGAGATACAATCAATAAGTACTTTTGCCACTCCGCTGTCGCTAACACGCGACTGCAAAAAGCTACATGAACATTTAAGCAATTGGTTCAAAGGGATATCAGACGAAAACTCGTCCCATTCGCATGAAATCACATCCGATCGGTTCAAGTTTCTGGTTATTTGATCCAGTATGAATATCTTTCCTCGCACCATTCGGATATCATCACTAACGGATACATATTTATGAGGTATGCCAAGATTAAGTTCTGCAAGTAGATGCTTGGCCATCAGCAATGCAAATACATCGTAAAAGTTTGAGGGGGTTTCCTTTAAACCTGCTACATCGATTTCGCTAATCCCCAAGTGTCCCGATACGTCAAGTATCCATAAAAGATCCGACATTACCGAGCCAGCAATCTCTTCATCACGAACCCTCTCTTCTTCTATCAGGCGTTTATCAAGTTTCGGATAGATCTCTATTACTATATTGGGAAGCTCGATAACACCCACATATTGCTTAGCATTAAGCGTTTTTCCTTCCGGACCGGAAAACCATAGAGGCAGATCAGGTAAGTCATTTGCTTCCTTCCAGACTGTAACCGCTTCCGTAATGTTACGCCGCTGATCTAATGTTAGATCAATGGCATCAGATGTTGACCATTCACATAAACGTATTGTGGTTCCTTCATTAATCATTTAGGAATGCTTTCGGTAGAATAATTCTTTTGCAGTTGAGTTAGATAATCAAATGACTTGATTCCTGCATCAGAAAACCATTGCCATTTGTTTCTGGCAGAAGGGATTTGATCCTTCGTGATACGTTGAATAAATTTTCCATTGTCATTCGCATTTTCTCCCAACACAAACCTTAGGCCGTCCCAGTCGTTCCAGAAATATTCTTGAAGGAGAGGTATGATGTTTTGCTCAAACACGCTATTGAATGATGCATTATCGTTGACATGCATAAAATAAGAGTGGCCTATTCGATGATCTCGGTCTTTGCGGAGAACTATTCTGGTATTCAGTGTAGTCAGTACTGTTTTCACTTCCGATGTCAATTTGTCACAGAGAGAGAAATCAGGCATTAATTCCTCGAAAACAAACCTCCGCCTTAATGCGATATCGACAAGTGCAATACTCTTGTCGGCCGTATTCATTGTCCCAAGGATATAGATGTTACTAGGGACTCCGAATGACTTCTGAGAATATGGCAACATAGCCTTCAACTCATGCTTGGCACCAATCCGTTTGTCTTGCTCTAATAATGTTATTAACTCCCCCATTATTTTCGAGATATTGCCACGATTGATCTCATCAATTATCAAGACATAGTTCTTTGTACTTCCAGTTTTATCTTTACTCAGGAGATCTCGCAACATGTCAAACTTCAAATCCTTACGGGACAAAGGATACAAGGTAAGCTGTGAAAAGATCTTGTCTTTTAGAATGCGCTCTATCGGCTGGCTTTCCTCAAATACCTTAAGCCAAACAACAGGG
>JAABPS010000253.1 GCA_011391835.1 Desulfobacteraceae bacterium | reverse complement strand
ACAGGGCGCTTTTGTTCGTAAACAAAATTTGGATCATAAGTATATCCACCAGATACTTTTCCAAGTGCCCTGAATTTATGATTTCCATCTGATACTATCACCAGATCGCCAATCTGCATCTTGTTCTTTAGCGAATGAATTTGGTTCACATGATGACTCAAAGCCGAAAGATCGGTCTTCCAATCTAACTCAGCAAGTGCCTCTTTGACATCTTCCTTGCTATCACACTCGCCGAAATCCAACTTTCGACCTGCACCGTGTGCTATAAACCCTCCCGTAATGCAGTCGGGATAGATATGGTCATCTTCGGGATTTAAGGTATCACCAAGCGACATTTTCCATACCTGAACTTTATCAAAATTGACATCTGTTCCGGTTCCAGAAATTACCGTAGCAGGCTTGGCAAGTTCACACATTTTTTTAAAAATACCATCTCTACATTCGTACCGTGGACCTCTTACGTCCTCGTCACATTCGATTACCGGCCTGAAGCCCTCCACGAAATCTTCATACGAATATGATTGGTGAAATGTTACAAAACCAATCTGTCCTTTCTCAACAAGTTCATCGAACCTTGCTTTTACATCCTCATATTTTCCCTCAGGAAGCGCTCCGTCAATAATTTTAACGGCTCTACTAAACGAAGAATAGGTCTTTCCTGTCCCTGGTGGGCCATACAATATAGTATTTAATGGATATTTTGCCATTTTGATGCCTCCATTACCCTTTTGGGAATTGTTTTTAATTATTGAGTCGGGTGACATTTGGCCAGTAGCTATCAGATGAGCATTATGCGAAATAGACGCATAATCGGAGCCAAGTTTTGATTCGACTTTTTCAAGAAGTTCTAAATAAGACTGCCAATCTTTAATATCATGATCTATATTGACAAGCTTTAATAACTTTTTATTTTTCTTCGTGG
>JAABPS010000252.1 GCA_011391835.1 Desulfobacteraceae bacterium | reverse complement strand
TTTTGAATCGACTGAGGCACCATGCCTTCATCCACCATACCTCTTCTCAAATCGACTATTTTATCTATGTATTCTATCATCAAGGGGCATTCCTGTTCGCAGGCTCCACATGTTGTGCATGACCAGATTTCACCTTCATTGTAAATACTGCCCATAAGAAGCTCTTCCGGCTTCTGATCGCTTCCCCAAACAGAATATTTTTTGAATGCATGATCACGCCCTTTTATAGAAATAAAACGGGGTGAAAGTGGACGTCCCACGGCATTGGCTGGACACTGGTCGGAACACCTTCCACAATCTGCACATGAATAAAAATCCAGAATATGTTTCCATGTAAAATCTTCTAATTTTTTAACGCCGAATGAGTCTATCTCATCAAGTTTGCTGTCCTCTACACCATATCTGACCGGTTTAATGTTTCCTTTGTTCAAACGCATGAAAAAAACATTAAAAATGGATGTGATGACATGAAAATGCTTACCCATTGGAAGAAAGCAGAGGAAAAAGAAGAAAGTAAGATCATGGACAAAATATGATCCGATATGAATATTCTGCAGAGTTGCAGCAGGAGTATCCAGAAGCATTTTCTTAAACAGCCGGACAAGTGTGCACGGAGCAAGGAATTCGGCCTCATAACCTCCCTGAACCTGAGCCGCTGCAAGGCTGGCTTCAAAGAGGCTTTCAGAAATCATAAGTGTAGATATGACACAAAGAACAAACACTGCTTCTGCCGTATGATCCTTTCCGTAATTCTCCGGAACAGTATATCTTTTGGGTTTAAATAAACCCCTCCGAACAGCAGCTATGATACATGCGATAAGAACCATAGTAGCAGCATAATCTTTTAAAATATTATAAACATGTCCTATAACGCCATTAAGCCCAGGCAATACGAATCCTTCATATAACCCGATAATTACAAGTGATGTTGAACGTACAGAAAGAACTATAAATCCTGCAAAGATCATTATATGAAGAACTCCGGCAAGCATATATCTGGGCTGGCGGTACTGGATAAGCCATAATTTTATTAAATTTATAGTTCGCTCAGGAATTCTGTCAAAACGGAAATCAGGGGATGCTTTTAAAAGCGGCGTAATCCGCTTATTCATTATATAGATAAAGAGCCCCACACCAATAACCGGTATCAAAACGGAAAATAAAAATGCAGGAATCCCGAGAAGAGTCGCATTTGCCGGAGCGATCAGAGCCATTTCCATTTTTACTTTCTTTCTCCCTTCGCATATGTTATTAAAACAAAAAATGAATGAATATTCATTCATTTTTTATCAGACACATTTTCATTCTGTCAAGAAAAAAAATGACTTTGCGGATCTGAAAAAAATTATATAGCATGTATCTTTATTAGTTAGTGTCCATCCGGAAACAAATTAAAGACACTATGACGTTTCCAATTCGGAAATCGGCAATTTTGGGCAAGCTCAAGGAAATCGAGGAATTGCGCTTAAGACATACTCTTAGTATGTCGCACAAGTAATCCCGCAGATTGACGCCGAGATCGCTCAAAAGGGCTATTTCCGGATGGAAACTAATTAGAGTTAACAAGAAGACTAAACATTAATAATTTAAGGATTTTTATTTTGAAAAATATAATTGCGGCAATATTTGCGGTCATATTTATTATCCTGATATCAGGTTGTGCTCACAACGATACTATGTCTGATTTAACTATTAAAAATCAGGCGGTTCAAAAATCAAGTGACATTAATTCACCAATATATAAAAATAAATCTGTCCCGGTATCTTCGGCAAACACATCCGTTAATTCGGAAATAAATAATTCGATAATTAAAAATACTCCCGATCAGGATAAGTCCCTATCTATTCCAAAAGCAAATGAAATAAAAGAGATCCCTCTTCCCGCTCCTGTCTTCGTTGCTTCCATCCCGGAAAATATTGAAGAAAACAATAATGTTATAGATGATGATAATGAAGATAAAAACGGTTCCGGCAAAAAAAATTCATCCCCCGAAAAAAAATCGGAAATTGTGGTGGATGAGGCTCTTGATTATTGTCAGATGGCCCAGGAATTATGGCAAAATGGCGAATTGGATAATGCCATTGAAGCTCTGGATCAAGCTTATACTTTGATTTTGTCGGTCGATACCAATGACAACGCAGCATTGGCCCAGCAAAAAGAAGACATAAGATTTACAATTTCAAAAAGAATTCTTGAAATCTACACTTCACGGAATTTCGCGCTCAATGGAAACCACAATGCAATTCAGATGGATATGAATAATCATGTCCAAGCGGAAATTAATCTTTTCACAACAGGCGTGGAAAAAAACTTTTTCAGAGAATCTTTAAAACGTTCGGGCTATTTCAGGGCAAGGATACTTGAGATGCTCAAACAGGCAGGGCTGCCGTCCGAGTTATCCTGGTTACCCCTTATTGAAAGCGGATTCAATACAAGAGCGTTGTCTTCTGCAAGAGCTCTGGGGCTCTGGCAGTTTATCCCGTCAACAGGATATAAATTTGGTTTAAAAAGAGATCTTTTCGTTGATGAAAGACTCGACCCGGTAAAATCAACGGAAGCAGCCATAGCATATCTCAAGGAGCTGCACCAAATGTTTGGAGATTGGTCGACCGTGCTTGCGGCATATAATTGCGGAGAGGGAAGAGTCTTAAGGGTAATACGTGACCAGAATGTAAACTACCTGGATAATTTCTGGGATCTTTATCAGCGGCTCCCTGTTGAAACTGCGAGGTATGTTCCAAGATTTCTGGCCACACTCCATATTCTCTCAGATCCCAAAAAATACAGTCTCGATGAAATAGAAATTCCGACGCCGTTGGAATATGAAACTGTTGAAATAACTAAACAGACCCATATCAGAGAAATCGCGAAGGAACTTAATACGGATGAAACAATATTAAAGCATCTTAATCCTGAATTAAGACAGGGTATTTTACCACCATATGAGTATCGTTTAAATGTACCAGCCGGCAAAGGGGAGGAACTGCTGGCCAAAATAGAATCAATCCCTGTTTCAACTGCTAAAATGCAGGTTACAGCCGCCTACCATAAAATTAAACGGGGAGAATCTCTTTCTATTATAGCAAGACGCTATAGGGTGAGCATCGAGAACCTTATGCGCGCAAACAAGATGAGAAAAACCACACTGGAAGCAGGAAAAATGCTAAAAATACCGACCGGAGGATCCTCCCTTCCGGCTTCTGAAACAGTAAAAAGTACACAGCAGAGCTATAGGGTAAAATCTAAGCTTACCACATCTCATATCGTAAAAAGCGGTGAATCACTCTGGATCATAGCTAACCGTTACAATACAACTGTCAAGAACATACAGGAACTCAATAATTTGAAAAACATGGATCTTCATATTGGTCAAATACTCTACGTCCAGAAACAGGGCTATGATAATCAGAACAATAATATTATGAAGAAATACCGTGTGAAATCCGGCGACAATCTTTTCAGGATATCACAGAAATATAGTATGCCGCTTGACAGGCTTCTCAGCATAAACAAACTGACACCTAAAAGCAAAATACATGCCGGGCAGTATATCTTTGTAGAATAAATAATATAAAGTTTAAATTTTACCACGAAGGCCACGAAGAGCAAGAAAGAGAAAATAAAATGGGCGCTTTGACATATGGTCTTGAGGGAAGAGTTTTCGTAATTACAGGCGGAAGCAGGGGCATAGGCTTTGAAATTGCAAAAATGCTTTTGAGTCAGAATGCAAAAGTAGCTGTTTGCGGAAGAAAAAAAGAAGGTCTCGAATCTGCAAAAAAGGATCTTAAGGGAGGAAACAACCTTCTTGCTATACAGGCACATGTCGCCAAAGAAGAGGATGTCGAGAATTTTTTTAACAAGACACTGGAATACTTTGGAAAAGTCGACGGTCTAATAAATAACGTGGGCATGAACCTAATAACATCCACAGCAGATGCCGATTATTCGTTATGGCAGAAAATCATTGAATCGAATCTAAACGGCACCTTCTTATGTTCAAAAAAGGCCGGGCAGATAATGAGAAGCCAGAAAAGAGGAAAGATAGTAAGTATTTCCTCCATAGCTGGAAGAAGGTCTGCACCTGCCATGGGAATTTATGGAATAGCAAAAGCAGGTATCGAAATGATGACAAAAGTTTTTGCCCAGGAGCTTGCGCCATTTAACATTCAGGTTAATTCAGTTGCTCCGTGCATGGTAAGGACAAAGTTCAGCGAGCCTTTCTGGTCAAACAAAGAGATATATGACCAGGTCGTCAGAACGATCCCGATGGGAAGAATAGCTGAACCGGCCGACGTGGCACATCCGGTCATGTTTCTCTGCTCGGATGCTTCAAATTTTATTACAGGCCAGACGATTATGGTGGATGGGGGCGCAAGCGCCATATAGTCGAAAAAAAGGGCCCGAAAATTCCAGGGTTCAAGCGAATTTTTCACTCGAATCCTGGAACCCTTGAACCCTGGAACCCTCATAAAATCAAATCATTTTTTCCTGGCCTCCGCTCGAAGAAGTTTTTTATCCAGTTTTCCGACAGTTGTTAGTGGAAGCTCCTTTCTTATCTCAACTATTTTCGGAACCTCGTACGGAGCCAGCTTCTCTTTTGCGAACCTTACTATATCTTCCTCGATCTCTTTATAATTTTTATTTTCGTACTCAATAGTAGGTTTTACAAAAGCCTTTACAAGTTCCGAACCGGGTCTTTCCGGATTGGGAAGACCCACC
>JAABPS010000251.1 GCA_011391835.1 Desulfobacteraceae bacterium | reverse complement strand
GAATATATTTCGCCTGCTGCTCTTTTGTACCAAAAAGCATGAGGGAAGGGCCAACCCATGCCGTACCGCTGATGCCCATACTAATCCCGGGAATGCTCCAGTAACCGCACTCTTCACCAAAAACAACCCGTTCCCATATAGACGCGCCGGTGCCTCCGTATTCTTCAGGCCAATGCATAGTGAGCCATTTTTTTTGCGCGAGCTTTTTTGAAATGGACATGGAAAATTTCCATGCTTCGTCATCCATCTCCTCGTCAAAAAGATGCCCGAAATAATCAGGGGGAAAATTTTCTTTCACAAATTCCCGGATTTCTAACCGGAATTTTTCTTCCTTTTCACCAAATTGAAATTCCATACGCTATGGCCCTCCACGTGTGCAATTAGACAGTCTGCATCATGATGAAATCAATTCCGCATGTCTAATTGGGTGCGCTTGAAAAGGTAAATTTAATTTTTAAATGCAACAATGACTTTGCCCGGAGTTGTCTGCTTCCCATCTTCATTGTCGACCGATACAGTCAGTTCGACAAGTTTTTCTCCACCTTCTTCCCATTTCCGGCTGACGACTCCCTTGCAAGTTAACTGTTTGTCCGGAAAATCCATGCCCCGGTACTGGCAGGAGATGTTTTTAATAAATCCGTTGTGACCCAGCCAGTTTGAAACAAATTCACCAAGCGATGCGTACTTGAATCGTCCATGTACGATAATGGACCCAATGGCCTTGGCCTGGAAGAAATTATAGTCATGGTGCAGCGGATTGAAGTCCCCGGATCCGGCCGCATATTTTACCAATTGGGTAAGACCTGGCTTTTTCTTCAGCTCAGGCAGGGTGTCACCTTCGTTAATGTTTTTCCATGTAATTGTCATTTCAGTGCCTCCATTTAAAAAAGTTTAGTAAAAAATAATTTGAATGCGCTGAATCGCCACAACCTTCTTTTTCTGGTTGGTAAATGTTGTTTCTGTGGAAATAATCAGCATCTTTCCAAGGCTTTTGCTTTCTTTTACGGATAAATCCGAAAGCCGGTTGACAGACGTCAGTGTATCTCCGGCGCAGATGGTGTCAAAATATTCTATTTCTGTGCCGCCATCCAGAAGACCCGTCATTCCTGCATTAATGTTTGGTGAAAAACCGGGCGGGAAGCTGAATGTATCATCTGTTTTGCCTGGGATAAAAACAGTCGTGCCGAGATAGGTCGGCGGCGCAGGCAGATTTCGATATCCGGCTTTTTTGGCAGCATCAATGTCATAATAAACTGGATCCGTATACCCTACGCCTCTGGCAAAGGCACGAACACTGGTAGTCGTTATCTCCCAGGTCCATGGCTGCGATTCCCAGCCAATCTGATCTTTCATTTCTTGGGTAAGCTCAAATTGTTCTGCCATAATAAAACCTCCTTATTTGGTTAAGGTTAATAATGGTTAATTTATTTTTGTGTCTAATGGATCGAATGTTTCGGATTTGAGATAGCTCTTAAAATCATTTCAAAAATAATATCGGCCTCACTGGTCAGGCTCTCTTTTTGTCCCCGATACACCCATTCATTAAACGACCGATTGATTAACGGAATAATGAAATTTAGTAATAACCCCGGTCGTACATCCGGATTGAATATTCCTTTTATCTGGCCTTCTTTGAGTACATTCAGGATAACATCCATCAGCCGGTTCTGTTTATACGTTTCATGGGTCATCCAGGTTTTAAGAGGGACGGTGATCCAGATAATTTTTCCTATATCCGCATTTCGTTCGAAATAATCCAACTGTATCCAGAATATCTTCCTTAACTTTTCTTTCGTCTCCTGAATTCCCTGTAAGTGATCAACCATGCGATCGACCAGCCCATTAAACCAGCTATCAATAAAGGCGAAAAGCAGGTTGTTTTTATCTTTATAATATTTATAAATAGTTCCAAAACTTACACCCGCCCTTTTGGCAATCTTCCTCATATTGGCTTCATGAAAATCACCCCTGGAAAATGCTTCAATAACGGCTGATTCAAGTTTTTTGTGTAGATTAAGATCAGGCAAAAGGTGAGTATTTATAACAGCGTTATCTTTTATAAACATAGCTATCTATCTATTTTTAATTTAAATAAATTTAGCTTCATTTGTTTAATTAAAATTTTATATAATATAAGTAACTTTGTTACTATGCTATCTACCCCTGAATGTCAAGAGAAAACGGGTTGCAGATTTACATGAATTCAAATAGAGAGAAAGTGTTCAAAAAAGGTGACATCCTTTTTTATTTGGATTGCCAAAATTTAGAGGTTAAAGGAGTTCGCAGATGGGTTTAGAAACAAATAAGAATAACTTTAAAATTCTTTTCATCAGTTTGCTGGTCATTTTCTGTTCTGGGGTTATTTATCTTGGCTATTTAAGCCGTCCAGATAATTTTACCAGCAGAGAGGTGAGAACTGTCATTTGCGCAAGGGAAATGATTGCGTCCGGCAATTATTTGATACCAACTCTAAGTGGAGAACCCCGGTTCCGGAAGCCGCCTTTGCCATACTGGCTGATTAGCCTGACCACCCAATTAAATAATGGCCGGATAACTAATACATCGAGCCGTATTCCTTCTGTTATTTCCGGCATGTTCGTTCTTTTGCTTACCTGGTGGTGGGCGCTTCAGTTAAAAGCAGATGGTAATCCGAAGCCTGCTCTTTTATCTCCGCTCATCCTTGGCATGATACCGCTTTTTTTCCTTGATGTGAGAAGTTCTGAGGCAGAAATCCTTTTGTGCTTTTTTATTCTGTCTGCTTCCTATTTTTTCTGGAAAGCGTCAACAACAAGTGAAATTTCAGGAAAATATCTTCTGCTTGCCTACCTGTTCATAGCTGGCGGTGTTCTGACCAAGGGGCCGTTGGCTCTGATAATGCCACTACTTCCTTATATAATGATTCGAAAAAAAAGTTTTTTCAAAGAATGGAAATGGCATGCCATTGGTTTGATGCTTGCGGCTATTCCAGTGGGGGTATGGGTACTTGCTGTTTATGCTTATTATCCGGAATCCATTCGTATCTTTATTAAGGAGCTGTTCGTCAAGCGATTTGGCGGAGACGCAAAACATGCTGAACCGTTTTACTACTATCTCATTTTACTTTTGGCGCAATTTATTGTTTTCATACCCATTCTTTTTTCAGCAGTTCAAAAGACGTTTAAAAACAAACCAGAATATAGATTTAACCTGTATTTTATTCTGTTAAATCTTTTCTGGTTATCGGTCATGTCCTCAAAGCAACGGCATTATGTGATTCCTGTTCTACCCCATTTAAGTATCGTGCTGGGCAGCTGGCTGAGTGAGCAGGCAGAAAAAGACTGGGCTTACAAATACTTCAGCGTGATATCGTATATACTGGCGGCAGGGGTTCTCCTGTTCGGCCTTGTGTTGCTTCCAAAGTCGATTCTAATCATAGTGATCGTCCTCATATCAACTCTCCTTGTGATGTTTCTACCCCGGCATTTCACCATGCCGGGACTATGGAAGAGCGCTATTTTCTTTATTGCGATGATGCATCTGGGGGATCATTTTGTGACACATACAGGAAACAGGCTGCTGTATGAACAATTGATGGCCAAATGGATACATAACCAGCCAATTGGAAAAACTAAGCCCGTTTTTGTTGAAAAGCCAACTGAACTCATGGCGTTTTATTTTTTTGATATCAAGGATTATGTTTCTCCAGATGACAAAGAATTTATTACAAAATCTGATTATTTTATCGTTGAAGGAGAAGAGCGCATCACGAGCTTTCTAACTGACGATCGGTTTTATTTGGTAAAAGGAATCGACAAAATCCGGAAAGGCAGAAAAAAACACCAGATAGCCGTTTTCGGGAAGATGAACACTGAAAAGGACAATCTGTTTCACTATCGTCTGCTTTTTCTCTGTGACAAAGGAAATAGAAATTATATCTCAAAAAATGTCGCGTCCAATTTGGATCTCAGAACGTTTTATGCAATTATCCCTGAAATCAACCCGCTTGCATCGTTGAGTCTATTTTCAAAAGGAAAACAAATGAAATGGGACCAAACGTATTTACCGGTATTAAACAACGGGGTTGAGCTGATATGCAAGTTTGACCCGCTCTCCTCTTTATATAGTCGTTCGTGGTTTAATGATGCTGCCTATTGGGGAGTTACACCGGACTTGCTGCAACGACGAACCTTTTTTAATGATCGTTATTTCCTTTGGACCATCGATCAGGCAGATGTTAGCAGCGAAATACATCACCTTGAGAAGGAGTTGGGAGCTTCTTCAAGCCTTTTCAAGCTGGTATTTTTTCAACAATCACTATCCAATACCAACGATATCCCCGTTGAATATATCCGCCGGTTAAAAGAGAAAGGAGCTGTTATCATAAATGAGTTAACTACTGACAACGTCGGCGCTATAGATATGCAAATGGAGTATAACCAGGTAATATGTCGAACGAGAGACGCATCAGGAAATATTATTCATACTTATTTTTATCCAACAGGTACTGGGGTGTTAAACATTCAAAATCAAATGGATAGATAGCGCTTCGCTGTTCTTCATATAAAATGTTTTTGAATAATAAAAATGTCAGTTCGAAAATAATAACAGAGTAGAAATAGAATACCCATCAATTTTGATATATCTTCTACCAATAACTGTGTTTCTGTAAAAATATAAAATTGATCAATAAGTAAGGATAGTCCGAAAGACGCTGTGGAGAGGGGTAGCAATATAATCGGTTTCTAATA
>JAABPS010000250.1 GCA_011391835.1 Desulfobacteraceae bacterium | reverse complement strand
CATTAACCATCTGTTATTATTTCCGATATCAAATATAGAAGGTGCAATTTTTTAATCTGGCATTGTTATTGCAACAAGACCTCCAGGAACGATGGAAATGAGCAACGAACTGGAATTGAATACAGGATAGGAGATAGGGAAAGATGGTTTTCATAGTTTACAAATCTTCAACAAACAACGCGAAAAAGCTTCAGAATATTATCGAGCCTCTGGTTTCTGAAAATCAGGTGGAGAATTACTGTTCGATTAAAGAACTCAAAGAAAGACTTCAACGTCCGAGGAGAGGAGAGCTGGTTGGAATTTTTATGCCTTCAAGCGAGGAGGATCTTTCGAATCTGTTATCCATCAATCATCTGGTCAGAGATATCCGGATTATACTCGTGCTTCCGGACAGGGACGAAAAAACAATATCCATCGGGCATTCATTAAGGCCTCGGTTTCTGACATATGCTGATGGTGATCTAAGCGATGTGGCAGCGGTCATGAACAAAATGATGGGCCATCCCGAGGCAGAGCCAAAACAAAGAAACGAGATATATGCCTAAGGAAATGAAAAATAATCTTCCTTCAAAAAAAACAGTATTGATCGTGGATGATGAGGAAACCATTCTGAGTATCGTGAAAGAGGCTCTTGGCGATTATAAGGATTGGATCAGTGTCTTAACAGCGGAGGATGGTAAACGGGCTATTGAACAGCTCAATGCAGCCAAAGTCGATCTTGTACTGACGGATTTAAAAATGCCCGAAATGGATGGGTTTGAACTCCTTGCCTACATCAGCCGATATTTCAGCAACCTGCCGGTTCTTGTGATGACAGGATTTGGCTCATCCGCCATAACAACACGTCTTGAACATATGGGAATCCCAAGCTACCTGAATAAACCCATTAATTTAAATGCGCTGGTGGATAGAATCCTGGTTGCGCTGGAGGATAGTTCAAAGGGTTATCTGAATGGATTTTCTCTGGCTAATTTTCTTCAGGCTGTGGAAGTAGAACAAAAGACCATGTCCATCATGGTTAACTCAAAAGGTCAGATCGGATATTTGCATGTTGTGGATGGAGAGCTGATCAATGCGGAAACGGACAACAGGAAAGGAGAGGAAGCGGCGGTAGAAATTATCAGCTGGGAAGATGCGGAGATTAAAATTGTAAACCTGCGCAGCCAGGACAAAAAAATTGACACGCCGTTGATGAATATATTGTTAGAGGCATCAAGAAGTAACGATGAAAAAAGCGAAATAGCGCTAAGCAAAGATTATCTGTTAAATGAAGCAATCAAAAAAGCAGAAGCGCATCATTTCCGCGAGGCAAAAGAATTGCTGGCCAAGATGGTATCCGAAAATCCGAGAAATCACAAGGGGTGGTTGTGGTATTCACGTGTGCTTGGAGATATTAATGCGATTGGAACATCATTAAATAACGCCGCTAAAATTTCGCCGAACAATCCAGAGGTGATCGAAGAAATAAAGAAATTTAATCTGGCCAAACGGAAGATTAAAAATGACGCTATTCTGCGGTGTCCGTTTTGCTGGTTTCTGTTAGATGCAAAAATAATAAATTGTCCATCCTGCGGGTCATTTTTAACCGTAAGTGAAACGTTTCTTGCGTGTACCAAGCATGCAGATAAAGAGATACTAAAATCAGCGGCCGGCAGATACAAAAGAGTTTTAGAAAATGACTCAAAAAATTTTGATGCGCAGTATAATCTTGGCCTTGCGTATATCAACCAGGAGCTGTGGGATGATGGCGTCAGCCATCTCTCAAGTGCGGCTAAACTCTCACCGGATAATAAGTTTTTGTCTGAACAGCTCAATTGCTTGCTGAAATATATTGCCTCAGGTGATCCGTTTGTATCCAAACGAAGAGACAGTGCCGTTGATACTCAAGGGCAGAAAACAGCCAATAGAGAAAAGACAGTTCTTGTTGTTGAAGACAGTTCGACGACGCGAGCCGTGGTTAAGACAACGCTGGGACAACGGGGATACCGGGTAATTGAGGCAGTTGACGGGCTGGAAGCATTGAGTAAACTCAGCGGGATAAAACCCGATTTGATCCTGCTGGATATTATTTTACCGAAGATGGATGGTTATCAGATATTGGCGGCCATAAAGAAAAAACAGGCATTAAAAGATATTCCGGTGATTATGCTTACAGCGAAAGATAAAGTCATGGATAAGGTAAAAGGGAAGCTGGCTGGATCTCGAGAATATCTCACAAAGCCTTTTGATCCGGATGAATTATTAGAAATCGCAATTAAGTATCTTGATTAATACTATTACATATATGTTTCTTTAATAATAAATTAAGTAACTATAACCTTAAAATAGGATGGGGGCAACGATGGGAAAAGAAAAAATTATGGTCGTGGACGATAGTCCCACTGAGTTAAAAATTATGACGGAACCCTTTATTCCGAAAGGCTATAATGTGATCACTGCAATGGATGGAGAAGAGGCGATAAAAATGGCAGAAGCAGAGAGGCCAAACCTCATCGTTCTTGATGTGATTATGCCAAAGATGAATGGGTTTCAGGTATGCCGTAAGATTAAAACAACACCTGAACTTAAAAACATAAAAATTATTTTGCTGACAAGCAAGAATCAGGAAAGTGATGAGTTCTGGGGGCTCAAACAAGGCGCAGATGCATACATGACAAAACCATTTAACGGAGATGAGCTGCTGGCAAAAGCAGAAAGTCTGTTAGGATAAGTTCATATTTTTGGGAAGAAAAGCTGAACAGCAATCAGCGACTATGTTTAGAAAAATCTTTAAGTCTTAAACGTTAAAGGGATAACTATAAAAAATGGAAGAACCGGCAGAAAATATTCAAACCCAACCGTCTCAGAGCGAAAACATCAGTTCGAAATCAGAGTTGATGGAATTGGTTACGAGAATTGAAGGGGAAATTGAACGACGAACCAGCGCTGACTATGCACAAACAGGGAAAGACATTGGAACGATTGAATCCACTGTGTTTGCAGAAAAGCAGTATATTAAATTTTCTCTGGCAGATATTTCGTTGGCAGTATCCATAACCAGTGCGCTGGAAATCGGCCGTTTGCCCGACGTAACACCCTTGCCAAATCTTCCAGGATGGATTCTTGGCATAAGCAATGTGCGGGGCGAAATTGTGTCGATCATAGATCCCAAAGGCTTTTTTGGCTGGCCCCGGCAAAAAAAAATCAGGCAGCCGCAATTCATTATCGTTCAAAATCAGGAAATGAAAGTAGGGTTGCTGGTGGACAGAATTGCTGGAATTGTATCTCTGAATGCGAATGAGACGGATATCCAGGACCCGCCCATAGATAAGACAGACCTGGAGCTGGCATTGGAGCCGTATATTTCGGATGTGTCAATATCTTCAGGAAAACGGCTATATGTTATTGATGTACTTAAGCTTTTATCCGATCCGCGAATAAAAAGGGAATAAGCTGGTGAGTATTGAGGGAAAATATGTGTTTGCAGTTTCTACGTTGGTTTTGCTGAACATTAATTCATAAATAACTTAGGGAGAGCATTGATTCTTATGATGCCGATGGATGATACAGTTAAAGGCTTTATTGAAGAAGTAAAAAGCTATATTGATCCCATACGAGAAGGAATTCATTCGTTTAATGAAAACAATGATAGAAGGGATATCCTTGAGGAAATCCATAGGCTTACTCATACGATAAAAGGCGCATCATCCTTATTGGATTTTATGGGGTTGAGTCATATCGCTGGAGAAATGGAGAAATCTTTGGACGATGTGCTTTCAGGAGAAATTATTTTTTCTGAAAGTGTAGTAAATGCAATGCTGAATACAGTTGGACAGATCGAAAATTACTGCACCAAAATTGAGAGCGGAGAACTTGATGATAAATTGATGGTGGAAGAAACAGTACGCATGTACAGGAGAATGCGCGGATTGCCCGAGGACGGAGATGAGGAAGCATTTAATACGATCTGGGAATCAGATCCCGTCCAGGAGATGGGCACCATCTCAGAAGCTGAAGAGGACTCAGGCGAACAAGTTGATTTTTATAATGATTTAATTGAAAGCTTTTATGTCGAAGCAGAAGAGCATATGGAAAATACGGCGCGTTTTCTAAATGTCCTTGATGCTCAGGTACAGGACTCAACGGAAATCACGCCATCGCAACGAGATGCGATCAAGCAGATTCGCCGATCTGTACATACAGTCAAAGGCGCCGCTGGAATGGTCAAACTCAATGAAATATCGGGATGGGCCCATGAAATAGAAGATCTGCTTGACTGGTTATATGAGGAGGCCAGAGAAATTGATAGACCTACCGTAGATTTGCTTTATGAAGCGACTGATTTGCTCCGACTGTATCTGATAAATCCTCAACAGGTTGATAGTGGTACAGTCAACTCAGTTCGGCTAAAGTTACATGAAATGTCTGGCAAGGATCTTTACGGACAAACCGATGGCGCTGGAGAAGAAGCATCAACAGCGAACGATGCGGGCCTGAAAAAAGGATCCACAGAAATTTTTGGGCAAGCCCCTGAAAAAGTCGATTTAGAAGAATATGTTCGGACTGCAGCAGATTTGAGTTCTGGAAAAACCCTGAGAGTCCAGTTGGAGCGGGTGGATGATCTCGTCAATCTCGCGGGAGAGCTTAGCATTGCGCTCAGTGGATGTGAACAAAAGATGGAATTGTTTACGAGCTCATTAAGCGAGCTTGAGCTTTCGCGTGACAGGCTCCGGGCTATCGCACGCGATCTTGAAACAGATTATGAGGTAAAAGCAATTCAGGGGTTAGGGTCAACCCTTGCCTCATCGATTGC
>JAABPS010000249.1 GCA_011391835.1 Desulfobacteraceae bacterium | reverse complement strand
GGCTGATGAACGGACCGGATGCGTTCGTGGGCCCGGTGAATCTTGGCAATCCGGATGAATTCACCGTGATGGAGCTTGCCAGAAAAATCATTCACCTGACAGGTTCATCATCCACGATTGTGTATAAGCCGATTCCTCAAGATGATCCCAGACAGCGTAAACCCTGTATTGATCTGGCCAAGGATACGCTGGGCTGGACGCCAGCAGTAGCGCTGGATGACGGGTTGAAACGGACCATTGAGTATTTCAAAGGATTGAGTCTTTGATTTGGTTTTTATAGAAAGGGGATATGCATGAAAAAGGCGCTGATTACCGGAGTGACAGGCCAGGATGGAGCCTATCTGGCTGAATTTCTATTGGAAAAAGGATATGAGGTTCATGGCATAAAGCGCAGATCATCTTCGTTAAATACCGGCAGGGTGGATCATCTCTATCTGGATCCGCATGAGAAAAATGTCCGGTTTTTCATGCATTATGGAGATTTAACAGATGCGACAAACCTTATCCGGATCATACAGGAAACCCAGCCGGATGAGATATATAATCTGGCTGCGCAGAGCCATGTGAAGGTGTCCTTTGAAACACCGGAATACACGGCCAATACAGATGCCCTCGGTACCCTGCGTCTGCTGGAAGCCATTCGAATTCTGGGGATGGAACGCAGGGCGCGTTTTTACCAGGCGTCAACATCAGAGATGTACGGGAAGGTTCAGGAGATACCGCAGAAGGAAACAACTCCTTTTTATCCAAGGTCTCCGTATGCAGTGGCAAAACTTTACTCGTACTGGATTACAATAAATTACCGGGAGGCATACGGCATTTTTGCGTGCAACGGGATTCTGTTTAATCATGAGTCTCCCATCCGAGGCGAGACATTTGTTACGAAAAAAATTACTCAGGCTTTAAGCCGTATTAAATTGGAGCTGCAGGATTGTCTGTTTATCGGGAATCTTGACGCCAAGCGGGACTGGGGTCATGCCCGCGATTATGTTGAAATGATGTGGCTGATGCTTCAGCAGGAAAAACCGGAAGACTATGTTATTGCAACAGGCGAGCAGCATACGGTTCGGGAATTTATAGAGGCGGCATGCGCGGAACTGGATGTATCGATCCGATGGGAGGGAAAAGGTATTAAAGAAAAGGGAATAAATAAAGACACCGGAAAAATCATTGTGGCTGTTGACGATAAATACTTCCGTCCTACAGAAGTAGAGGACCTGCTGGGAGATTCAACAAAGGCAATGGAAAAACTTGGCTGGAAGCCAAAGATTACCTTCAGAGAACTTGTGAAGGAGATGATCGATGCTGATTTAAGATCAGCGCAAAAAGAGAAGTTGCATGAACATACGCATTGATATTTTGATTTGCTTTCAAGAGCGAGTCTTAAGGGTGAAGGCTGCACGTTTCAAGGGATGAATAAAAAGGATAAAATATATATTGCCGGTCACACGGGTCTGGTCGGTTCTGCCATCCTTCGGCTGATACTCTCAGATGGATATGACAATATCCTTGTTCGAACCCATGGAGAGCTTGATCTGGAACGGCAGGAGGAAGTAGAAACGTTTTTTAAAAGCGAAAAACCCGAGTATGTGTTTCTGGCAGCAGCCAAGGTCGGCGGCATACTGGCCAATAGCACGTATCCTGCTGAGTTCATATACACGAATATGATCATAGAAGCCAATATCATTCATAGCGCGTATCAAACAGGAGTCAAACGGCTGCTGTTTCTTGGGAGTTCCTGCATCTATCCCAAATTTGCGCCGCAGCCCATGAAAGAGGAGTATCTTTTAACAGGGCAGTTGGAGCCGACCAATGAACCCTATGCCATTGCAAAAATAGCAGGAATTAAGTTGTGTCAGGCATATAACCGGCAGTACGGCACAACCTATTTATCCGTCATGCCGACCAATGTGTATGGGCCAGATGATCATTATGATTTAGAGAATTCCCATGTGATTCCGGCAATGCTCCGGAAATTTCATCTGGCAAAACTTGCCATGCAGGGTGAGCGGGAAATGATCAAGAAAGATGAATCGCTGGCGGGTCGTATTCCGCAGGATGTCATGGATAATCTTCGCGCGTTGAGTTCAACAAGCCGGAAAAAGACATTCAAACTCTGGGGCACGGGGTCGCCCCGCCGGGAAATCCTTTATGTCGATGATCTGTCAGACGCATGTGTTTTTCTGATGAATCTGAAGGATTCACAGTTTGCCGCAATGCTGGGTCCAGATGGTTTGCCGCTGATCAATATCGGCTGCGGAGAGGACTATACCATCCGGGATCTGGCATCCAGGGTTGCCGGTATTGTTGGATATACAGGTGAGATTGAATGGGACCATAAAAAACCGGACGGAACCCCCCGGAAACTATTGGATATTCATCGTATCAGCGATCTTGGATGGAAACCAAAAGTTTCTCTTGATCAGGGTATTAAACTGGCTTATCAAAATTATCTGGCACGATATTCACTTAATCATTGATATGAGGAGTTAATGATATGAAAATCAATTTAAGGAAACTTACGTGTATTCACGCGGCCATCGGTTTTGTCCTGATGACAGGGTTTCTCTGTACAGGATGCGCGGGATTATTCAATACAAACTTTGGCGCAACGTCAAATGCTTCGTCTCAATCCGAAGAAGCGTCCATTCCGCTGTATCGTGATTTTGAGGATGTTGCAATTCCTCGGGAATTAAAGGAAGACAAGAAATCTACTTATATTATTGAGAGTTCCGGGTACCGTTCCGGTATTCTTGCATTAAAGGGACGGATTGAAAGAAATTCACTCATCGATTTTTTTAAAGATAATATGACTAAAGACAACTGGAAGGCTATTACATCTTTTAAAACGCCGGACCGGGCAATTATGCTGTTTCAAAAAGAGAACCGATGGTGCATGATCAATATCACAGAAAAAGAGATTTACACATACATTGAAGTTGGCGTAGTCCCCACAATAGCCGGGGTAGAGCCTGACCTGGATAAATAGACGCAGGCGTATCG
This sequence comes from Desulfobacteraceae bacterium, assembly GCA_011391835.1. Taxonomy (GTDB): domain Bacteria; phylum Desulfobacterota; class Desulfobacteria; order Desulfobacterales; family JAABPS01; genus JAABPS01. Next base: position 1,804 of record JAABPS010000249.1, on the reverse strand, counting down.
GGTCTGTCTGTCCAACAATTATTCATGAAGCGTTCAATCAGCGGCGAGTATATGACGATATGAACTATGGCATTGAAAAAAAGAATATCATCCTGGGTGTATGCGGCGGCATTGCTGCATACAAAAGCGTTGAACTGGTGCGATTGCTGAAAAAAAACAAAGCCCATGTGCGGGTTATCATGACCCAAAATGCACGTTGGTTTGTCGGACAGCTCACCTTTGAAGCGCTTTCTGAAAATCCGGTCAGCGACAGCCTGTTTTCAAAAGGGGGTACCGATGCTTCGATCCGGCACATCCAATGGGCACAGGAGGCAGACGCTGTCATTGTTGCACCGGCTACTGCCAATATCATCGGCAAGCTTGCAGGAGGGATTGCGGATGATGCATTAAGTACTTTTTTACTTGCCGTAACTGCGCCGGTTCTTATCTGTCCTTCCATGAATACGGCGATGTATGAGAGCAACGCTGTTCAACGAAACCTCCATACCCTTCAAAGCGACGGTTTTACCATTATCAAACCGGCTGAAGGGGAATTGGCATGCGGCACGTCAGGACCCGGGCGCATGCCGGAGCCGGAACAGATTATAGACAGACTGTTTTGGCGGCTGTCACCCAAAGATTTTCAGGGTAAAAAAATACTTGTAACCGCAGGCCCGACCCAGGAGTATATGGACCCCGTGAGATTTATCAGCAATCCTTCTTCAGGGAAAATGGGATATGCGATTGCACGGGCAGCTGAACACAGGGGAGCTGATGTAACGCTGATTTCAGGGCCGACCCATCTGGCGGATCCTGAACACGTCCAGGTGATCCATGTGAAAACAGCAGAGGAAATGCGGTCAGCTGTAGTTGATCAATTTCCGAACGCAGATATCGTTATCAAGGCCGCGGCTGTATCGGATTATCGTCCGGTTCAACAGGCAAAGCAGAAGATTAAAAAAGGAGATAATGAAACGTCTCTGGTCATGAAAAAAAATGTGGATATACTCAACGAGCTTGGAAAACGAAAAAAAGATCAGCTTCTGGTTGGTTTTGCAGCGGAAACAGAAGCGCTTGAGCAAAACGCTCAGAAAAAACTTAAAGAAAAAAATCTGGATATGATTGTGGGTAATATGGTGGGGGGATCTGAATCCGGCTTTGCAGTGGATACAAATAAGGCAACTTTTTTTTATAAGGGACGGAAAGCAGAACCTCTGCCGGAAATGACAAAGGATGAACTTGCCCATACGATTTTAGATCGAATTGTCCAGGGAGTATGAGCAGGGAGTATGACTGTAGGGAGTATGACTGTGGATCGAATGGTTCAATACAACTCCAGAGATGGGATGGACGAATTTAATGTATTGACCGAAGAGGTCAAAAACCTTCTTTTGTTCCTGAAAACGGCCGGGTGCAGCGGATTTGACTGTACAGAACACAGTCTGAATATATTAAACCACTGGAAGAAGATGGACAGTATTCCGGGTGACAGTCTGGAACAGGTTGAACAGGATGTGAAGGGCTGCCGTTTGTGCGGACTTCATCACGGCCGCACGCATAGTGTATTTGGTGAAGGAAATGCCCGTGCCCGGCTGATTTTTATCGGAGAAGGTCCGGGACATGAAGAGGATCAAAGCGGCAGGCCATTTGTGGGGAAGGCCGGCCAGTTGCTGACAAAAATTATCCAGGCGATGAATCTCACACGAAACGATGTTTATATCTGCAATATTGTTAAATGTCGGCCACCGGAGAACAGGAATCCGCAGCCAGATGAGATTCAGGCGTGTATGCCGTATCTCAGACGCCAGATTCATTTGATCCATCC
>JAABPS010000248.1 GCA_011391835.1 Desulfobacteraceae bacterium | reverse complement strand
AGTAAGGCTGGTGGGAAGCGGCAGGGTTAATGTGTATGCCGCTATTTCAGCGGGGATTGCGGCGCTCTGGGGGCCATTGCATGGAGGCGCCAACATTGCTGTTTTTGAAATGCTTTCAGAGATAGCTGAAAATGGCGGTGACGTGACATATGCGGTGAAAAGGGCAAAAGATAAAAAGGATCCTTTTAGGCTCATGGGCTTTGGTCACAGGGTCTATAAAACCTATGATCCGCGGGCAAAAATCATGAAAGAAATGGTCCATACGGTGCTTCCCAAATTAAATGTACAAGACCCCTTGCTGGATATCGCAAAAAGGCTGGAGGAGGTTGCATTGAAAGATCCCTATTTTATTGATCACAACCTTTATCCGAACGTTGATTTTTACAGCGGCATATTTTTACGGGCACTCAGCATTCCGGTGAATATGTTCACAGTAATGTTTGCTATTGGGCGTCTTCCTGGATGGATCGCACAGTGGAAGGAAAGTATGGACGATCCCAACTGGAAGCTTAACCGGCCCCGGCAGATCTATACAGGGCCAACGCAACGAAAATATATACCCATCGATAAGCGGTAAGGGGCAGGTGATTTGCTTCGAAGTTCCCTTGGGTTTCCTGTCCGCCCCATTGATACTACTCCACTCTACATGGAGCGGGATAAATTTCTTTACATGTATCTAAAAATGAGTGGTTTTAGAAATCACCCAGGGGCCTGAAAAATGTGAACTTGATGGGATCAACCACCAGTTTCTCAGCGGCTGTTCCCACATTCCATCCGAGCAAAGAAAACGGGAGCGTCACAGCAAAACAGCCAATACCTGCAACAGTGGCTATGGCCCCACCGGGTCTTACCAGCATAAAGTCAAATGCCATTGCTCCGGCACTGGGGCTCCTGTCTTCGAGTTCTTCTTCGGCAAATACCGCGGTTTCAAATGGAATAATGAGAAGCGCTGCAATTAACAGAAGTACAGTGGATTTTTTTAACATACTATTCATTAACCTCTCCTTTCAAAACGTATCCAGTTTATTATCGAATCGATATTTTTTTCTCCGGGCTGCTGAAACGATATCCTAACATATTGTCTAAGACATCTGTCTGGGATCAGATACGGATTCAGTCATATGCCCGCAGATAAACAGCTTCTTGATGATCACGATGGATTCTTTTTTGCATGAATTATACAGGAAAATGAATGATAAGTACATGAAAATTTTAAGATAAAATAAAAAAAGCGGTATCCTGCGTCCACATGAAAGCTTTTTTGTTGTAAATTCAATGGGAAAGACATGGTTTTATGCTATTTCAATGAGATACATTTCATATAGAAGCAGACAGCATATTCACCCGGTGATGTATGATAAAAGATGAGGGATGCTGTGCGGCAGCAGAAAATTATTCCTTGACTTTTTTGCACGGTAAATGCTGAGTGCAGTGAATATGGCAACTGATCCCACATATATCGACGTCGCGATAGCTCTTCCGGTAGAGACTACATTTACATACAGGGTTCCTGACGACATGCGTCCGCTGGCTTTGCCAGGCAAAAGAGTTCTTGTGCCATTTGGGAAACGACGGGTGACAGGATATATGTTAGGATTCTGTGAACGACACGATCTGAAAAGCATAAAAGACATATTGGACGTGCCAGATGAGATCCCCCTGTTTCCTGAATCCATGATTCCATTTTTTAAATGGATTGCCGACTATTATATGTATCCCATCGGAGAGGTCATCAAATGTGCACTTCCCGGCGGGCTGAATATGTATGATTTTACTCTTGTGGAGATAACGGAATCTGGAAGGGAAGTAATTACAGATCCTTCATTGACCCCTGTTGAGCAGAAGATGTTACGCCACATTGCCAACGGGCCGAGTTCTTTTACGGATATATTTAAAAATTTTGGCAAAAAGATTTCAGGGTCATTAATACGCCGCCTGGAAGACAGGGGGCTTATTACTACCCGACGCACTCTGAAACGGTCGAGAGTGAATCCGAATACGGAACGGTATGTGGTTTTAAATGAACATACAACACTACCGGAGAGCATGTCGGTTCAAAGACAAAAAATAATTGACCGGTTGAGGATGGAGAAGGAAGTTTCATTAAAAACATTGACACAGATGGTTCCCTCTGCTGGCAGAATGATTAAATCAATGGCAGATGCAGGATATGTTTCGGTTGTGCATCGAAGGGTTTACCGGGATCCCTTTGGGGAAGCCATCCAGCCAGACACCCTTCACACGCTTACGCAGGAGCAGGAAAATGTTACTGCCAATATTCTGAGATCTCTGGGCAAGGGGTATTCTGCCCATCTTCTGACTGGAGTTACCGGCAGCGGCAAGACAGAGGTTTACATGCGTCTGGCTGCCGAGGCAATACAGCGGGGATATTCGGTTATTATTCTTGTTCCTGAAATAGCGCTGATCTCACAGATGGAAAGGCGTTTCAGATCCCGATTTGGGGATTGTGTTGCCTTGCTTCACAGCGGACTTTCGGACGGGGAGAGGTATGACCAGTGGATGCGTATTGTATCTGGAGAGGCATCAATTGCCTTGGGGGCGCGGTCTGCTGTTTTCGCGCCTTTTAAACATATCGGAATGATCGTCGTTGATGAAGAACATGATCCATCCTATAAACAGGAGAGCAGTCTTCGCTATCACGCACGGGATCTTGCTGTTGTCAGGGCAAAGCAGAGCGGATGCACTGTACTGCTTGGATCTGCGACCCCCTCCATTCAGTCCTATTATAATGCAGTGACGAAAAAATTCTCTCAAGGCGTACTGACAGAACGTGTCGAAAATCGGCCGCTTCCGGAAGTTGCCATTGTTGATCTGAGAGAGTATCGGGATGGCAGGGGGGCGAAAAAAATTATTACACCCAGCCTGCACAGGGCCATGAAGGAGACTCTTGAAAGAGGAGAACAGGTTCTGCTTTTTCTGAATCGGAGAGGATTTTCCAGTTTGTCCGTGTGTGCATCCTGCGGTGAGGCGATACGATGTAAGAATTGTGACATTTCGCTTACTTTTCATAAAGAGGAAAATGTCTATAAGTGTCATTACTGCGGATTTTGCCTGTTGTCGAATTCCAAATGCACATCGTGCGGTTCTTCCAGTTTTCAATTGCTGGGGCTCGGCACAGAGAAGGTTGAAGCGGCGGTTCAATCCCTTTTCCCGGAAGCACGAGTTTCACGAATGGACAGGGACACGATCACGAGAAAAGAATCTATTGTGTCGATTTTACGGGCATTGAAGAACCGGGAAATCGATGTGCTTGTGGGAACTCAGATGGTGGCCAAAGGTCATGATTTTCCCCATATCACGCTGGTGGGTATCATTTGTGCGGATCTGTCGTTGAACTTTCCGGATTTCAGGGCAGGGGAACGTACATTTCAACTGCTTGCCCAGGTTGCAGGAAGGGCAGGGCGCGGAGATACGCCCGGCAGGGTTATTCTGCAGACGTTTAATCCACAGCATTTCAGCATATTAACGGCAAAAGATCAGGATTTCAAAGCATTTTATGGTACGGAAATTTTGTACCGAAAGGCATTAAATTATCCGCCATTTTCACGAATCATTCAGATTCGAATCGCTGGAAAAGATAAGAATAAAACCGGCCGCTATGCTCACGATATGGGGCGTGTCTGCCAGGCGATACAGAAGAGAGATAAAACCTTTTTAACATCCATCGAGATACTTGGGCCTATTGAGGCATCCCTTCAAAAAATAGCCGCGCATTACAGATGGCAAATTCTTTTAAAGGGTATCAGTAGTCAATCCCTTCATCAATTTGTACATTGCCTGTTTCTGGAGCGTATCTATAAGACAGCCAGCAAGGATATTCAAATCGTTATTGATGTTGATCCGTTGTATATGATGTAAGGTTACTTCATTTTGCAGGGAGGAGAACTTATATATCGCAATTATCTCTTTACTACCAAAATCGTTGCGCTTATGAGTTGAAGTTAGGAAATATAAAAATGCAAAGGATGTCCCTAAGTCCACCTAAGTCCCACGTCCGAAGTGTCAACCATAACAGACGGAATGGAGCTGTAAGTCATGGGCCTGTATTACAGAAGTTATGAAACTATCAATGCGCTTTATTAAGGACTGATTTTACCAAGACCTTTTAAAAGTATAATTGTGAAACTGCTCAGATCGCCGAGAATACTAGTGACCTCGGAAGCGGTTTCCCAATTGGAAGCGGTTTCATAATCAGATTTAGAGGAATTTTGCTCAACGTGTTCTTGGTATGTATCTTGAGTGACAACTGTAGCGCAGGAGGAAATCATTAAGGCACAGCTAATTATAATGATTAATTTTTTCATGAGCGGATTATAACGGTGGTCAATGAACCTGTCAACAATTATTCAATTCTGGAAGGGTGCGTAATCCCTTCTGAAGGCCGAAGCTAACCCCCCGTTCAAAGTGCTTTAAGGTTGAGAATGCATTATATTATGATATTATAAAACTAAAAGCTACGGGATGATGGTCCCTGCTCGTGGTTAATCTCAAGGCAGAATAAAAAGGTTGTAAATCTGACGATTTTCTTCAAGATATAGTGAGGAGGGGCGTTATGAACATAATTAAAGGGATGGATAGGGTCGCTGTAATCTTGGCTGTAATTGCAATAGTGCCAAGCTATTTTGCTGGAGCTTATCTAACAGAAAATACATTTAAAAAGGTGGTAAAACGTAAACTTACCGTGCACTATATCCAGCAAAAAGATTTAAATGGAAAGGATGATATAATTAAATTTATAGATAATCGGCCTACGAGAACTATTTATCCCTCAGGTATTAAGTTGATCTTCGGAGGGGTTCTTTCTTCTGTCATTGGCTTTTTTATAGTTTTGTTTGGAATACG
>JAABPS010000247.1 GCA_011391835.1 Desulfobacteraceae bacterium | reverse complement strand
CGTTTATACGCCTGAAGAACTCCAGATAAAAAGGCTTATTGAAAGAGACAAAATTTCAGATGAGGAGGCCCTCTTAAAAGTGCGCTCCCAGATTCCGATTGAAAAAAAGAGAGAATTCGCCACAATTATAATTGATAACAGCGGGGCAATCGAGGCTACAAAAAAAAGAGCCCTTGAAGTCTTTGATAACCTGAAAAAAAGGTGGTTAAAAATCCCTTCTTCCGGTTGAAATGGTGCCGCAGGACACTATAATAGGATAGCTTGACACCTTGCTGTAAGACTGTTATCATATTTTCTCAAAGTGTAATCACTTAAAGGGGGCCTATATGGTAAGGACGCAAATACAGTTGCCTGAAGAACAGGTTGCCATGCTGAAAAAAATGGCTGCGGCAGAACATAAGTCAATGGCGGAGTTGATAAGACGATCAGTTGATTATTTTGCCAAAGCTAAGCACGGTACGGGAGACGATCAGCGTCGGAGACGGGCAATGGCGGCTGCAGGCCGGTTCAGATCCGGAGTTAAAGATCTTGCAGCTTCTCACGATTCCTATCTTGCAAAAGTTCTCGGCAAATGAGCATTTTCATTGATACGTCCGGATTCATAGCGGTTCTGGATATGGACGATTTGAATCATACCAGAGCCGCAGAAACCTGGCAGAATATTTTGACATCCACTGAAACCCTTATAACAACCAACTATGTTCTTGTGGAAACCTTCGCTCTTGTACAAAATCGTTTGGGGATGGCAGCAGTAAGGGTATTTCAGGAAGATATTGTTCCAGTTCTCAGGGTTGAGTGGATTGACGATGCCATGCATCATGCCGCAATGGTAATTATGCTTGCCGCTTTAAGAAAAAAGCTGAGTCTTGTCGATTGTGTGAGTTTTGAAACCATGAGGCTTTTGGGTGTTAAAACTGCTTTCACCCTTGACCGGCATTTCAAAGAACAAGGCTTCATATGTCTTCCTGCGTAATCTGACCTCGCTTTTATTTCTCACTTTAACCCTTGACTCCACGACCCCTTGAACCCCATCCCTTTGACCCTCAAAAACCATTGACAAATCAGAGAATCCCCAAAAGATGTAGAAATCCAAAGCAGGATTTATGGTATCGCAAAATGCGATACCTTTATTTGCTTCTTGATAATAAATTTTATACGATTAATATATCTCCTATATTGTCCATATCAGGTGAAGCAGGTGCTTTTGGCTCTTGAAAAATTGAATGGACATGCGATATCCTTTATTTATCCCCGAAACGAAATGTATCTGTTATTAACCGGCAGTAAATGATAATGATAATAATGGTTGAATATGATTAACGAGATCAGCCCCAGTATTTTTAATAACGCTTATAAGTCCATAAAGGAAATAAGCGATTTCGATTATCTGTTGTGCTACAATGAGAATAGAATTCTATTAAAAAAGACGGATAACAGCTATCGAATTCCTGAAATTAAGGATTTCGACGGTAACATTCAGAAAAATAATCTTATATATTTATTCTCTTTAAATTCCACCAATTGCTTCTTAATTGAAGATTGTCCCCCTCATGATGATTCATTTGCTTATAATGAAGTTTTTAACTTTCGGACTTTTCCGGAGAAGGAAGTCTCCTGGATCGGCGCTATGGGTTACCAGATGATGGTGTGGTATTCCAATCATAAGTTCTGCGGTAAGTGCGGAGCCCTGATAGAAATCAAGAACGATGAGAGAGCTCTTTTTTGCGTCCGCTGTAATTCTATAATCTATCCTAAAATCCCTCCGGCTGTAATCGTTGCCATTACCTGCAAGGACAAACTTCTGCTTTCCAAAGGCCGGAATTTTAAAGGAGACTTTTACGCGCTCATTGCGGGGTATGTCGATATAGGCGAGTCGCTGGAAGAAGCTGTTGCAAGAGAAGTCAAAGAAGAGATTGGAATAGAGGTTAGAAATCTGAAATACTATAAAAGCCAGCCCTGGCCGTTCTCAGGATCATTAATGGTTGGTTATTTTGCCGAGGCGGATGACACGCAGCCGTTAAAAATTAACCGCGCAGAGATCGCTGAAGCCGGATGGTTTCAACGGGGCAAATTACCGAAACATGCTTCCACCATCAGTATTGCCGGAGATATGATCGAAGCTTTTGAAAAAGGCACATTATGAACCGAACCAGCGAGCAAATATAAAAACAGATCATATTCCTTGCGGTCGAAGATTCCCCGTCCGCTCTGCGGCGGAGAGCTTCAATCCCTGCTGACAACGGAAACAATTTTTATAAACGATAAATTTGAAATTATGAACACATCGGTCGGAATCATTTTGGTTTTTGGCGCTGTCGGTCTTTTTGTGGTTATTGCCTTATACCGGTTCATATCCCAGCGGAGACAGCTGTCTTCCGGCAGGAATATCGGGCGCTTTTTTCCAAAAAAACGGGACGGGAAATATGTATTTGACAACCCGATTACAGTTTTAACAGGAGGGAAATGGCACCGCCTGCTGCTTACAATAAAGAGCGTAAATGCTCACCGTATCGATTATTCTCCAAAATATTTTTTTGAAAAAGTCGCGCTGCTTGCCGGCACGCCGTATACGCTGACCTTAAAAGATGGTAAAAACAAAGTCATATACACTGAAACAGGTTCTCTCGAGTCTTTTGTAAATTGGCTTTGGAGCCGCCAAAATGAAATTGAAACGATGTTGAGTGATACATTCCATGGCGAACATTGGGGAACGTTTACCATCCTTGAATTTTTGCCTGAGAAGGCCGGGCAATATCTCATATCGCTTGAAATTACGGCAAAAGACAAGTTTGGGCATCCCGGATCTTCTTCAACGTGGGAGGTTCTTGAAGCCGAGCTCTCCGCAATGGAGGACGTAACGCCTCTGTCTAAAACTGTCAGTTATCCTCACAAAAGGATTCGAGTCTGATTCAGAAAATATCTAACTATTAGGGAGCGTTCGTGCAGATTATTCGCCCGTGAAATTATGCGTTTCTTATCATTTTATGCAAATTGTCAAAAGTTTTCTTAATCAGCATAAAACAACGGGGCGTCTTTTGGAACATTGGTATTAGAGAACGTATTATGGATTTGTACTGAACTTCACAAAAGCATGCGCAGGCCATCTTTCGATCTATAGCATGACAAACTTGCGTAGATAGTTACAGATAAGAGCTTAAATTTATTTTTAAAATATTGTTTACTTATATTTTGATGAACGTCCCCTATTCCAAAATATTCTTGCCTTATATTTTGATGAGTGTCTCCAATATCCCATGCGTTCTTTCAGACACATTATCCAAAGCCATTGACAGAACTGTCAAGATTTATTATTCTGTAAACGGAATACAATAGGCACACGATTATGAAATATTACGATTGGAATGATGAAAAGAACGAACTATTAAAGAAACTGCGTGGAGTTTCTTTCGAACAAGTTGTGTTGGCGATTGTTACTGGAGATTTAATCGATCGTATAAAGCATCCGAATCCGGAGAAATATCCTAATCAAAAAATATTTCTGGTAAAAATTGAGAACTATATATATTCGGTTCCATACGTGGAAGATGATAAGACAATTTATTTGAAAACAATAATACCTAACAGTAAAGCAACAAAAAGGTATTTGGGAGGGAATATATGAAAAAAGCAAAATACCTTGATAAGGACGAAATGGAATTGGCAAAGTCCATTGAAGACGAAGAATGGGTTTCAGATCTTACTGTGAAAGAGAAAAAGCAGTTTGAGAAATACGCCCGTAAAAGCCTGACAAAACAAAAAAGGATCAATATTCGGATGACCGAACGAGACTTAAAGAAAATTCAGGCAAAAGCAATTGAAGAAGGATTACCCTATCAATCTCTCATTTCAATGCTGATTCATAAATATAACGAAGGGAAGATTTCCATTTCTGGCGCAGTATGATGAGTGTTCTCAACAAATAGAACTGTCAGCCCCTCTCTATCGCTTTGTGCCTATTGAAAACCTAAGGCAGAATGTCCGCCAATTTGTCTGGTGGATCCGCCATTGGCACATCCGCCAATCTTTATGGCGGATCAGTGTGGCGGGAACCCTCGAATCCTTGACCCCTCGAACCCTTTTTTTCTTAACTTATTGACAAATCAGGTGCTTTATGGTTTTTTAAATTCGCATTTCGACAATCCCATCAAAATTCTCATGCGTCATGTATGACGCTTTATATAAAAAGACTATTTCGTTAGAAAGTTTTCAGAAGAATAATTGGAGGTCCCCTATAATGCCTTGCTTTGCTGTTATAAAAATGCCTGAAACTTCAATCGTTGGTATGTCACGGATATTCACGGATCAAACATTTTTGGTATTTGGACAAAATAAGCAAAGTGTGATATTGATAGTATAAAATCTATAGATACTATTTGAGGTGAAAAATGGAATGGCGTAAATATATATGCTCTGATTTCAAAATAATGATGGGGAAGCCGGTTATTGCCGGTACACGAATTCCTGTTGAACTTATCCTGGAAAAACTTTCTGCTGGCGAAACCATTGAGCAAATTATAGAAGCCCATCCCCGCATCACCCGTGATTCCATTCTTGCGGCTATCGCATTTGCGGCCGAAAATCTTCGTGCGGATGTTATTTATCCTGTTTTGGAAACAGCATGAAATTTGTTGCTGATGAAAGTGTTGATCAGCCTATAGTGGTTCGACTAAGGGCGGACGGGCATATTGTTTTTGCCATTGTTGAGATGGAACCTGGTATCTCCGATGATACGGTTTTCGAAATAGCTAATCAGCAGAATTGTATCCTTTTAACCGCTGACAAAGATTTTGGAGAAATAGTTTTCAGGGAAAATCGTTTTTCTTTCGGTGTAATCTTGATCAGGCTGTCCGGTTTGACCGCAATAGCCAAAG
>JAABPS010000246.1 GCA_011391835.1 Desulfobacteraceae bacterium | reverse complement strand
TGAATGTTGCGTTTTCTTAAATGTTTTTTCTCATGCTTATGTTCAATAGTATCCCTACCCCGATCATCATCGTAATGATGGAAGACCCACCGTAGCTTATAAAGGGCAAGGGAACCCCCACAACCGGCATAAGACCCATTACCATCCCCATATTAATTGTCGCCTGCCAGAATATCATAGCGGTAATGCCAACTGAAAGGATGGTGCCAAAGGTATCTCTGCACCCATAAGCAATATTCAGCGCCCAGGCAATGAGGACAAGAAAACAGACAATAAGCACCCCTGACCCTAAAAATCCCCACTCTTCTGCCAAAACTGAAAAGATAAAATCCGTGTGTTGCTCAGGCAGGAAAGAAAGTTTGTTTTGAGTGCCTTTCAAGAATCCTTTGCCTGTAATCATACCGGAACCAATGGCGATCTTAGACTGGATGATATGATAGCCCGCTCCAAGCGGATCACGATCCGGGTTTATGAAGGTCAAAATACGCTGTTTCTGATATTCTTTCAGAAAAAACCATACAAGGGGAACCGTTACAACACACGAAGCGACGGCGTATATCAGTGTCCGCCGTTCAATCTTTACAAATACCGTCATGGAGCCTGCAATCAATACCAGAATCATGGCAGTCCCCAGATCAGGCTGTTTCACAATCAGTAAAAAAGGAATGGTTATCAATACTAATGGAACAATCAGCTCTTTCAGTGTTACACCCCTGGCGCTCCCCAGTTTTGAATAGTAACGGGCAAGGCTTATGATGAGTCCAATTTTTACCAGCTCTGACGGCTGTAGCGTAAGGGCGCCCATCTGCAGCCAGCGTCGTGAACCGCCCGCATATTTCCCATAGAAATAAACCCAAACCAGAAGCACAATGCATATCCCATAAATAACAAATGCTCCTTGTTCCAACGACCTGTAATTAATAAATAAAACAGCTAACATCAAAAACAAGCCTGCGCAGAACCAGATCACTTGTCTGTAATATAATGTTTTGCCTGGCGCCAAAGCGCTTGCTGTTACCGTGCTATAGATTGTAACCAGCCCGATAAAGCAGAGCAAAAGTACAAGCCCCAGGAAACCCCAGTCAAAATCCTGTAAATACCGTTTATCAAACATAAGTCTATCTACCGTGCAGATTCTACAACCTTATTTTCCAGCACTACCACATCTGACCCTGCCTTTTCATCAGATAAGTATGCCTGGATCATTTCTCTGGCAACGGGCGCTGCCGCACTCGAGCCATGCTCGCCGTGTTCTACAATAACCGAAACAGCAATCCGGGGAGTATCAGAAGGCGCATAGGCAATGAACCATGCATGCGGTGTGAAGTGAGGAGCTAATTTTTTTTTATATCCCCTTTCATCTTCCTTCCTGCCGACGATCTGAGCAGTTCCGGTTTTCCCGCACATATCAATTCCGTATAAACGCGACCCGCGGGCCGTTCCATTTGCGCCGTTCACAACCTCCCACATCCCTCTTCGTACCAGTTCCAGGGTCTTACTGGATGCAGGTATTTTTCCGACGATTTCGGTTTCACCTTTTTTAACAAGTTTGCCATCCGCTGTTTTAATCTCACTGAAAACCAAAGGCCTGTACAGTGTCCCGCCATTGGCTATCCCTGACGTCAATCTCAGCATTTGCAAGGGGGTGACAAGATCATACCCCTGCCCGATGGCAATGGAGATTGTTTCTCCCCCCTGCCACGGGATACCTGTGCGCTGCTTCTTCCATGCCGCTGTTGGGATCAAGCCGTTTTCTTCTCCTTCCAGTGTTATCTTTGTGGGCGATCCAAGACCACAGGCCCTTGCATACCATGCCAGTTTATCTACACCCAGTCTTCTCCCGACATTATAAAAAAATACATCGCAAGACACTTCGATTGCTTTTACGACATTTACGTGACCATGCCCGCTCGCATGCCAGCATCGAAATGTATGGCCGCCATATTCAAAATATCCCGGACAAAAAAATTGCGTTGTCTCATCAATAACCCCCTCCTCCAATCCGGCAATGGCAGTTACAATCTTATAGGTTGACGCCGGAGGATACTGCCCCTGAATCGCCTTGTTTTCCATGGGTCGATACGGGTTTGAAACCAAATCATACCATTTCTCGTTTGATATGCCGCCCACAAAGGATCTCGGATCAAAAGAAGGACTGCTTGCAAGCGCAAGGATATGACCTGTCTCTGGATCCATGGCTACAGCCGCGCCCGTTTTCCCCTTCAGAAGTTTTTCAGTCTTTTTCTGCAGCTTGCTATCAATGGTTAAATACACATTTTGCCCCTGCTTGGCATCAACCGTATTTAAAATTCTGACAACCTGCCCTGAAACATTGACTTCGACCTGGCGCCCGCCATTTTCTCCTCTGAGGAAACGATCCAGCACCCTTTCGATGCCAAACTTGCCGATAAAATCCCCTCTCTTGCATCCTGGATATTTTTCACTTTTCAGTTCACCGGGACTTATTTCTCCCAGATAGCCAATAAGATGGGCAGCGCGCTTCTTCTTGGGATAATATCGCTTTGGTTTGACCTCTACCATAACACCCGGAAGATCAAGTTTGTGGACCTCAACAGCGGCCAGCGCATTCCGCCCTATATTCCGTTGCAGTAAGATGGGCTGATACGGAGAACATTTTTCTTTCTTGATTTTCGACATAAGTTCTGATTCCGGCATTCCCGTATAGGCAGACAGCTTCCGAATAACTTCCTCAATCGGTTTTGCGTCATATAAAATGATGCTCAAATCAAACGATGGACGATTGTCCACCAGAAGTTTGCCATTCCGATCAAATAGCTGACCTCTTGGCGCATCAATGATCTGTAACCGGATGCTGTTATTTTCAGAAAGTCTTCTAAATTCTCTTCCTTTGATCAGTTGCAGGTAAAACAACCGCGCAAACAGTATGATAAATGCCATCACTAACAAAAGCATGGCGCCGGTCAACCGCTGTTTGTACCATTCAGTATCTACTGACTTTAAAAATTCCATGATTTCTTTATAAAAAAATACAACGCATTCTTTATGCTGGTTCTGTTTTTAAAAATCCAAAAATCTTATTAAAAAAAATGAGAAAAAAGGGGCCGGTACAAATTGCCCAGAAAATTTGCGATGCGATAACCCCCAGTATGAAAACCGAAAACTGAAACTCTGGATTTGCAATCATAATGGCCAAAAATAATAGAATATTTTCTATAACTACACCAATGACAACAATTAATGTTAAAAATCCAAAGTTCTGCATATCTATCAAAGCTGAAATCCATCGCATGCTGATAGCCAGCCATGTATACGTTGTTATATACACCCCAAAATAACTTCCTGAAAAACTATCCACAATAAACCCCAGAAAAATCGCAACCGGAATGCCTTCACGAACAGAATGATATGAGCCTAAATAGATAATAAAAGGAACAAGAAGATCGTAAAAACTGTCTGAAAAGGTAAAATATGGCAGAATAACTGACTGAAAAATAAACAGACAGGAACCGACGAAAATATGATAAAAAAAAGTCATTGCCCGCTTATAAAATCATGTTCAGGAGGATTTAAGATGACGAGCACCTCTTCCAGTTTATCAAAATCAACATACGGCGTCACTTTAATCTCCTGAAAAAGACCCGACGTACGTTTTACAACATTTGAAACATACCCTATGGGCAGTCCTTTTGGGAAAACACCATCCAGCCCGGATGAAACAACAACATCGCCGACTCTGATGTCATGCTTTTGCAGTACATATTTTAAAACACATCGTCCTGTAGTTTCACCTTTGACAATCCCGCGCGCCCTTGTTCGCTGAACAATGGCGTCAATTGCGCTGTTCTGATCGAAAATAAGCAGAACCTTCGCATAATCAGAGGTGACCTCTGCAATATGCCCTGCAATACCTTCAGGTATAATAACGGGCATGCCTTTTTTTAATCCATCCGATTTGCCCTTATCAATAATGACCGCTTTAAACCAGGAAGATGGGTCTCTTCCGGTTACTTCTGCCGCTATCACCTGATTTGACGTTGTTTTTACAAATTGCAGCAGCTTGCGAAGACGATAGTTGGCGAATTCCATTTCCCGCCATTGGTTTTTCTCCGCATCCGCATACCCCAGCGCCTTCTTGAGCCTGTCATTTTCTTTAGCGGTAGAAACAAGAGAAAAATAGTGATTCCAGATATTTTTTATAAACTTGGATGAAGTGGCAATGGTTTTTTGAAGCGGAGCAATAAAGATAATTGCAACCCGCCCAGGCCCGAAAGACCCATACCGGCTTCGTGAAAAAGAGAGTAACGATACAGTGAGGATGATACAAGCGATAATAGAGCCGAGGATTACCGTCTTTCTGGAAAACATAAACCCACTTATAATTTTACTTTTTTAAGCAGTTCAGGATCATCAAGCGCTTTGCCGCAGCCAAGCGCTACTGTTGTCAACGGATCTTCTGCGACGGTAACCGGAACACCTGTTTCTTCTTTAAGCAGCTTGTCCAGATTTTTAAGCAACGCGCCTCCGCCGGTTATCACGATCCCCTTATCAACAATATCTGAAGCCAATTCCGGCGGTGTTTGTTCAAATGCAATTTTTAGCATTTCCACGATTGCATCGATCTGTTCATTGATAGCAATCCTGATCTCTTCTGAATCTATAGATAACACCTTGGGTGTCCCAGAGGCCAGGTCTCTTCCTTTTACTTTTATTGTGTCCAGATTCTGAGGATCCGGATATGCATCCCCGATGGTTTTTTTTATTTCTTCCGCAGTGGTTTCACCTATCAGCAGATTATATTTTCTTTTGATATATTGAATGATGGCTGCATCCATTTTGTCACCCGCCACCCGAATGGAATTGCTGTAAACAATTCCTGCAAGGGAGATCACCGCAACTTCAGTTGTCCCG
>JAABPS010000245.1 GCA_011391835.1 Desulfobacteraceae bacterium | reverse complement strand
GGGTACTGTAAGACATATAGGAGTATCCCTATACTCGCCCAGAAAAGCCCTCCAATCTCTTGAATCGCAAATATTTGATATGATCCAGGTTCCCGCCAATATGTTAGATCGTCGTTTTGCCGATGCGCAAGTTTTCAACTTGGCTCAAAAAAAAAAAAAGCAAGTCTATATCCGGAGCGTGTTTCTCCAGGGCCTTCTGTTGATTAATTTGGATAAACTGCCGCAGCATATGGAATTTGCCAGACCAGTTCTGGTTGAATTTGATCGATTCTGTCAAAAATTTGGAATTACGCGCCATCACGCAGCTTTATTATACATGAAGCAAAAATACCCTTACGCAAAGATAATATTTGGTGCAGAAACGATCGACCAAGTTAAGCAGAACATCGATCTATGGGAAGAAAAATTGCCTGATATTATTGTTAATGAGGTTGAAGATATTTTTCGAACTGTTGACGAAAAAGTAATTGATCCCACTAAATGGCCAAAGTGAAAAAAATTATAGCCCTCATCCAGGCGCGTATGAGTTCAAGCCGTCTGCCAGGTAAGGTTCTCATGGATATTAGCGGGAAACCGATGCTCTTACGTGTCATTGAACGGACAATACGAGCAAAGACTATCAATGATGTGGCTGTGATTACATCGCTTAACCAGGATGACAATGCGATTGAGATAATATGTTTGAATAATAAAATTAAATGCTTCCGTGGCAGTCTCAATGATGTTCTGGATCGTTATTACAGGGCTGCAGTGCATTTTTCCGCTGAAGCTGTTGTTAGAATTACTGCTGACTGCCCGCTGTTGGATTCGGGAATCGTAGATTTAATCGTAAGCACCTTTGAAAAGGGTGATTACGATTATGTCTCAAACACCCTGGAATGTACTTATCCTGATGGGCTGGATACGGAAATTTTCACAATGGCAGCACTTGAGAAGGCATGGTTTATGGCTCGATTGAAGTCGGAGCGTGAGCATGTTACAGTGTTCATTTATAAGCATCCCGAGTTATTTCGCGTGAATAATGTAAAACATCAAAAAGATTTCTCTTCGTTGCGATGGACGGTAGATACTCCTTCAGACTTGGAATTCGTCCGAACTGTGTATGCGAATTTTGTCGATGACTATTTCGGAATGGAAGAAGTATTGCGCTATCTTTCAATTCATCCGGAATTAAATGAGCTGAATGCAGGACATCAACGTAACGAGGGATACCGAAAGTCACTTCAAGATGATATATCACTTAGAATAAAAAGGATTGGATAATGGGTATCGGTCAGCAATTATATAAAAAAGCGAAAATGAGAATTCCCGGAGGAACCCAGCTTCTTTCCAAGCGGCCAGAAATGTTTCTTCCCGACCAATGGCCTTCTTACTACAGGAAAGCAAAGGGTGTTGAAATATGGGATCTGGATGAAAACCGATATATTGATATGAGCACTAATGGTGTTGGAGCCTGCATTCTGGGATTTTCCGATCCTGATGTAGATGCAGCAGTAATACAGGTGATAAATGCCGGTTCCATGTCCACGTTAAACGCCCCGGAAGAAGTTGAACTTGCCGAACTTCTCTGTGAACTCCACCCTTGGGCAGATATGGTCCGTTATGCCCGTTGCGGAGGGGAAGCAATGGCCGTTGCCGTGCGTATCGCACGAGCCTGTACAGGACGGGATAAAATAGCCTTTTGCGGTTATCATGGCTGGCATGACTGGTACCTGTCGGCCAATCTTGCAGAAGAAAAAGCCCTTGACGGGCATCTCCTGCCCGGTTTGGAACCAGCTGGCGTACCGAGATGTCTCATAGGGACCTCTTTGCCATTCCGTTATAATAATCTGGATGAATTAGTGACAATTGCCTTAAATCATCGAAATGAAATAGCTGCAATAGTCATGGAACCGTTACGTGATCATGATCCTGAACCGGGTTTTATGGAAGGTGTACGAAAAATCGCTAAGGAGATCGGGGCAGTTCTCATAATGGACGAGGTTTCGGCTGGTTTTCGGCTGACAACAGGGGGGGGGCATCTTCTCTTAAACATCGAGCCGGATATTGCCGTATTCGCCAAGGCCATCAGCAATGGTTATCCGATGGCAGCGATCATCGGTAGAAAGGACATCATGGAGGCGGCACAGAGTACTTTCATTAGCAGTACATACTGGACCGAGAGGATTGGACCTGTGGCGGCTCTGGCTACGATACGCAAACATAGACTAAAAGATGTTTCAAAACATCTGATTCAGATCGGTCAAAAAGTACAGGCTGGCTGGCTGGAAGCGATAAAAGGAACCGGGTTGTCGGTCGAAGTAGGCGGAATGCCACCCATGAGTCACTTTGTAATAAAACATGAACAGAGTTTGGCTGCTCACACACTCTTTACCCAGCTCATGTTGGAGCGGGGCTTCCTTGCCTCCCGAGCATTCTACGCCACCTATGCGCACAGGGATGAACATGTTACGTCCTATCTGTGTGCGGTGCGAGATGCATTTACCGTAATCGCAGAGGCATTATCATCAAAAAATCTTAACTCTAAACTAAAGGGACCTGTTGCCCACTTAGGTTTTAAAAGATTGACATGAATGCTCTGTTTATCCGTGCAGATGCCGGCCCGAAAATTGGTACTGGTCATGTCATGCGCTGTCTGGCTCTGGGCCAGGCATGGCAGGATAGAGGCGGGAATGTCGTGTTTATAAGCCACTGTGAAAGCGATGCCCTTCAGAAACGCATCATTGACGAGGGCTTCGATTTCATCTTCCTGGATAAGCCCCATCCTCATTCCTTTGACATCGACTTCACGATTGACACACATCATAAACTTACAACTAAAAACAAACTGCTTAATACATGGTTTGTCGTTGACGGTTACCATTTTGACTCGGATTATCAGAAAAGTATAAAAGACGCTGGTTGCAAACTTCTCTGGATAGATGACTACGGCCATGCCGATTATTACTGGGCTGATCTTATCTTAAATCAGAATATTTCAGCAAATCAATCCATGTATATCAGTCGTGAACCATATACACAATTACTGATAGGCACACGTTTTGCCTTGTTGCGACGTGAGTTCAAACACTGGCAAAATTGGCATCGAAAAATTCCAGGGATTGCGAGTAAAGTCTTGGTGACTTTGGGTGGGAGTGATCCGGATAAAGTAACTCTGAAAGTCATACAGGCTCTGAAACAAATTGATATAAGAGGATTAGAAGTAAAAATCGTTGTTGGACCAGTCAATCCTGCTACAGAAGAATTAAAAATGGAAATTGGCTCTCATTCAAAATATCAAATATTGTCTGACGTAATGAATATGCCTGAATTAATGGCGTGGGCTGAAATAGCGGTAACAGCGGGAGGAATAACTTCCTGGGAAATGGCATTTATGGCACTACCCAGCTTAACTATGGTTTTGGCTGATAACCAAAGTGCAGTTGCCGGATGTATCCACGATTGTGGAATGGCAATCAGTGTTGGTTGGCATAACGATATCAGTGTATTGGATATTGCTATATTATTAAATACCATTATGAAAACTGCGGCTACTCGCAACGAAATGGCGAAGATAGGAAGAAAATACGTTGATGGTTTGGGAGTCGAACGAGTTATGGACGCCATGATATACCGATGCCTTTCATTACGCAAAGCATCTATTGAAGATTGTGAACTTTTATTTCGATGGGTGAATGATCCGGATGTACGTTCCTCTGCCTTTCATTCAGATTGGATTGGTATCGAAGAACACAAAAAATGGTTTAACGATAAACTAAAAGACTCAAATTGTATTCAGTTTGTTGCTGTTGATCAGTTTAATAGAGCGATAGGGCAAGTTCGATTTGATATTAAAAACAAAGAAGCAGAGATTGATGTTAGTGTGAATAAAGATCACCGTGGTCATGGATTGGGGGCTTGTGTAATAAGAAAGGGTATCGATGCTGTAGTTCAACTTTACAATATAAGATTATATAATGCGCATATTAAATATGACAATCAATCGTCTATACGTAGCTTCGAACAGGCTGGTTTTAGGCATCAAAGAACAGAAATCATCAATGGTAATTATGCTTTATATATGAGCTTCAATTACGGACAAGATTAATGGGTTGATTATTTATTTGAGAATTTTAAAAAAAGATATGAGGCAATCAATGGATATCAGTCGCTATGTGATTGAAAGATCACAAAAAGCAGCAATGCTTGATAAGCGTATTGCTGCGAATACTGCATCACAAAAAATCGATCTGATCAAATGGATTTTTAGTAAAATAAATATCAAACATGGTTCAAATATTCTGGAATTATGTTGTGGGACAGGTTCTCAAACATTACCAATGCTAGATTTGATTGGGTTAGATGGACATATCGTGGCTCTTGATATATCTATAGAAGCTTTAAACAGTCTTGCAGCAAGAGTATCAAAACCTTTATCTGAAAGCCTGACTTTGGTTGAAACTAACCTAGATAATTTTTCAATTGTACTTGAACAGAAGGGTTTTGTGCCAAGTAGTTTCGATATAATATTTTGTGCATATGGATTATACTATAGCCAGAATCCGTTAATTACTCTACAAGAACTTAAAAAATGGTTAAAATCTGATGGACGTATAATTGTCGTTGGACCTTTTGGTTATAATAATATGCAACTTTTCAATTTGTTAGAAAAAGTTAATGTTATCATTCCAGCCTATGTGAAATATACAAACACAGAGTTTATGGTAGATAAAGTAACGAACTGGGCGGCACTCAATTTCGAAAAATTATCAATATTCACTTTAGTAAACCAAGTCTTCTGGGATAATTTTTCTAACATTATGGAGTATTGGCAGAATTCGACTTTTTATTCAAAAAGTAAAAGCATAGAGGTTAAAAAAGAACTTCATAAGTATTTTAAAAAAAATACGGTGT